>DATJIB010000024.1:0-11989 GCA_035493575.1 Rhodocyclaceae bacterium
ACACCGGTAATCAAGTCCAGCGTCACGGAAGCACCGGGCTCCAGGGTCATACGACAGCGGATCGCAATGATAGGGTCTAGCACCGCACCATCGGTACTCGAAAGCGGCCCTGATTCCTGCATGGCCTTGGGCGATGCCAAGGTGTTACCTCGACCGATAAAGCGGGCCCTATCGGTTTCGTAGGATGTGACGATGGCTTCATCGTTATGCGGCGTCAGCATATGACATAGCCACGGTGGCGCTTCATTTGCGCTACGCGGCCGGCGTGTGGCGATGATGGCGTGTTGTGCGGCCCTGATTTCTGTTTCGACAAACAGATTGCTGAAAGCCGGGTGCGCCATATCGGCCGCCTGGGTCGCCAGCACGACTTCGGCGTAGCTGGTGTATTAGACCGTGCGTTTGGTTTTGGATCGATTGCGGATGCGGATGCGGCGCAGCTCGATATCGTCTTCCGGCGATACGCCGATTTCGATATGCGTTTCAATGTCGTGTTCACGGCGCGTGAACTCGGCATGGGCCTCCGAGAACACAGCTTTGTAGCCTTCGACGGTACCGGCAATAGGCTGGTAACTGGTAGACCAGAACGCACCGCTATTGATGTCGCGCATATAACCGAACATGCCCCAGTTGTCGCAGGTGCCGTCGGCACGCCAACGCGTAACGGCCAGATCCTTCCAGCGACTGTAGCCGCTGCCGGCCTGCGTCAGCATCAGGTGATAGCGGCCATTGGAGAGCAGCTGGACTTCGGGCGTTGGCGTATTCGGATTTTCGAAAATGCGCATTGAGGTTTCGGCCTCATTGCGTTCTATCGCCGATGCCGAGGCCTGCGCAATTTGCGAATAGGACGCGACTGGCTTCGGAATACGCTCTTGCAGCAGCAGGAGTGCGGCCTGAAGTTGTGTATCCGCGGCGAAGCGGCGCTGCATCGGACGTTGATGCAACAGGTATGACAGGGCGAGCAGGCTCATGCCCTGGTGGTGGACCATGAATGAGCGGATCAGCACCTTGTCCTTGCCACGCGGCAGGCGCGATGGGGTGTAGTCAATGGCTTCGTAGAAACCATAACGCCCGCTGGCATCTTCATTCACCAGACGCTGCATATTGTCGCAAGAGGCTTCCGGTTCAACCATCAGGCCCATTACGCTGGCATACGGTGCAATCACCAGGTCTTCGGCAAGGCCGCGTTTTAGACCGAGGCCGGGCACACCGAAGGCGCGGTATTGGTAGTTGAGGTTGGTATCGACAGCATTGAAGCCGGATTCGGAAACACCCCAGGCCACACCGCGTTGTTTGCCGTAGTCGATCTGTCTATGCACGGCGGCGTGGCAGGTCTGGTCGAGCAGGGTGTTGTCGTAGCTGGGCATGACCAGAAGCGGCATCAGGTACTCGAACATCGAGCCGCTCCACGATACCAATATCGGTTCGCCGTTGTTCAATGTGAGCAGACGGCCCAATGCAAACCAGCTTTCCTGCGGTACTTGCCCCTGGGCAATGGCGACATAAATGCCGAGGCGCGCTTCGGAAGAAAGCAGATCGTAGCTGCCGCGATCACGACGGCGATTGTCTACGTGGAAGCCAACTGTCATCAGATGACTGGTGGCGTCGTAGAGGAACTCGTAATTCTGCTGCGCCATGTCATTGGCTAGCTCAGCAAGATTCTCGATCAAGGCCAGGCGTACGTTGGCGGCATCTACGGCCAGACTATGGGCGCCGTCTATGCTGCCGGCATCAGTTGCCAAGGCCCGTAACGAAGGGGCGCGCGCCGATGTCTTGATGGATGCAAACAGATTGAGCTCTTGATGGATGGCCTGGCATTGTTGCTGGAGCTTCTTCGCCCACACTTCAAGATGGGCCGATTCGAAACTCGGGGTGAGAGCGTTGCCCACGATTTCTTCCGCGGTCAGGCATAGAGCGTGAACATACTCGGCCATCTCCGCGAGCGTGACGGAGGTATCTGGTGCTGCGTGCAATTGCTTGCGGAACTGTGCGACTGCAGCGGGCACGGCCTTGTTGCCGTCCGTCAAAACGTTAAGCGTATCCAGCAAGCCCTGAATATAGTTGCCATGCAACAAAGGCGCGTCGATCAATTCGAGCAGCCCCTGGCGCAAGACCATCAGGTGGCCGGCCAGGTTGCCGCTGTCTACCGTGGAGACATAACGCGGCGCCAGTGGCTGCAGTGTCTGCGTGTCGTACCAGTTGTAGAAGTGGCCACGATAACGTTCCAGCTGTGTCATCGTCTGCAGGGTGTCCTGCGTGCGCGCCAGCAACTGAGCCATGCTCAGATAGCCAAAGTCGTAAGCCGTCAGATTGGCCAGCAAGGCTAAACCGATATTGGTGGGTGAGGTGCGATGAGCGATGACTTCGACCGGCTCCTCCTGATAATTGTCCGGCGGCAACCAGTTGTCTTCGGCAGTGACGAAGTGGGCGAAGTAGTCCCAGGTCTTGCGCGCAGTCATTTGCAAAAAGCGCGTCTGGCTGACACTGAGAGCTACTTCCTTGCGCTTGAAGGGCTGGCTGAGCCAGGCCGCCAGCAATGGTGATACCAGCCATAGCAAGAGCAGGGGCGCTGCCAACAACAATGCGTAGGGGCGATGATAAGCCAGCACGGCACCAGCAACCAGCGCTACCACAGGACCAGCCCAAAGCTCGGACAACCATGCGAGCGGGCTACCACTGAAACTGCGCCCGACTTGATCGGAAGGCGTCCACTGCAGCATATGTTGGCGTGAGACCAGCATGCGCCATAGGGTCTGAGCGATGGCGTCGAGGCTGTACGCAGCCTCGTGCGGCAAGACAGAAAATTGCAGGGCGAGCTGGGCGCAACGGCGGCGCAAGCTGCGCAGGGTGAACAGCAGATGCTGGGCCAGTAAAACTTCGTCAGGTTTGTTCACCAGCTCGACCAGCGTGGCGACAGCGGTCGGGAATGTGAGAATGATAAGGACTACGGCGATCCACAAGCCCGGTGTGTCCATGACCCCAAAGCCTATGCCCAGCAATGTCAGGAGTGAGACTGGTACCAAGCTGCGGCGCAGATTGTCGAACAGCTTCCACAGCGATAGTGTGGTCAACGGATTGTCCATGCGCTTGCCGCTGCGATCACGCACACCCGGCAGCAGCCAGCTGGCAAGCTGCCAGTCACCGCGGATCCAGCGCGTGCGGCGGCGGGCGTCGGTCAGATAACTGCCTGGCGACTGCTCATACAAAGGCACGTCACTGAGCAAACCAGAGCGCAGATAGCAGCCTTCAATCAGATCATGACTAAGGATGGTGTTCTCGGGAAAGCGTTGCCCCAGGGCTCGCTCGAAAACTTCAATGTCGTAGATGCCTTTGCCGATGAACGAGCCTTCATCGAACAGGTCCTGATATACATCCGAAACGGTACGTGTGTAGGGGTCTATGCCCGGCTCGCTGCCGACCAGACTGGCATAGCGACTCGGGCCTGGGCTTGGCAGTGCTTCGGCAACACGTGGTTGAAGAATGCCATGTCCTTCAACGACGCGCTGCTTGGCCGCATCGTAGAGTGGGCGATTGAGCGGGTGCGCCATAGCGCCAACCAGTTGGCGGGCCGAATCACGCGGCAACTGCGTATCGCTATCCAGCGTGATGATGTATTTAACGCGACTTTGCGGCGTGGCGCTGCCATCGGCGTTTGGCAAGGAGGCATCGCCCGTCAGAAATTCGGTTTGCCCGACAATCAGATTGAAGCGTTTGCGGGCTTCCTCACGAAGCTGAATGTCACTATGCAAAAAGGTATTCAGATCGGAGAGCTTGCCACGCTTACGCTCATACCCCATCCATTTGTTCTCGCTGCTATTCCATTGGCGTGGCCGATGGAAGAGATAGAAGTTGTCGCCCCATGCTGCCGGGTAGCGCAGGTTGAGTTCGTCAATGCGTAGCTGCGCCAGCGTCAGCAAGGCTTGGTCTTCGGGGCAGTGCTCGGTGGCGGCATCATTGAAGTCGGTCAGCAAAGCGAAATGCAGTGCTGCATCTCGGTTGCCGAGAAAACGCACTTCGAGCGCCTCGACAAGTGTTTCGATGCTGGCTGCGTTACTCAGCATGGCCGGTACGACCACCAGAGTCCGACAATCGGGTGGAATGCCTTTGCTGAAGTCCATGCGGGGCAAGGGGCAGGGCGGCACAAACAATGTCGCGCCCCAGTTAACCAACGCGATGGCCAGCTGACTGGTAGCCAGCAAGGCCGCAACGCTGATGACGACCAGCACCAGTGGGTTGAGATCAAGCCCCAGATTGATTGGGTCAGTCAGGGCGAGGTGCTCCTGTGATGCCCGCAGCAGCAGATAGGCACTCGGCAACAGCGTGAGCAAACCGATCAGGCCAATGTAGCTGCGCACAGGCCGTGTGCGCGCAATATTGCGAATGCGCTGGCCCCAGGAGAACTTGGCCAGCACGGTTCTTTCGAGCTGGCGGCGGCCGTTGCCGATCAAATAATAGCCAACGTGATTGCGCCGAATGTCTGGTGTCTTGTAGCGATCAGGCACTAGAAAGTTGAGTTTGTCCTGCGCCGTTTGTGTTTCCTGGCCCAGTGCCAGTTCGACGGCGATAGCGGCAACTTTACTTTCGGGCAGTTGGCTGGCGCGGGCCAGTTTTTCGATCACATGCCGATATTGATCGCGAGTAGCAAAATCCATTTCCGCATACGTTGCAGATGGGTCTGTGAGCAGGGTGCGATGTACGACACTCATCTGCTCAACGAATTCTCGCCAATCCATTTCACCGAGACGGCGCAGACTGGCAATACTGTTGCTGACCGTAGTCTGGTTAGTGGCTTGTTGCTGATTTTCGGTTTGAACTTGCTGCTCAGTTGTCAGACCATTTTCGGCCAGGCGTTGTTCGATCCAGGTGAGTGGCAGCGCCAGCGCGACACCGCGCCCTTGCAGACGACGTGCCAGTTCCGCCACGAAAGCGCTACTTAAAGGCGGATTGGAGCGCGCCATATCGGCAATCACCAGAATCAGACTCTTGGGGTCGGCCTCAGCGGTGGTTTCCATCCGGTCGGCCCAGTTGTCGGCCAGATTGCGATGCTTGCGACCGGTTGATACCCGTTCGGCAATGCGGGCCAGATTCTCGATCAGGGCCAGCCGCAGCATGATAGGCACGGCCCACAGCTCACCTAGCGTCAGTGAGTCATGGCTTTGATAGGCGGAGATAAAGCGGCTCAGATTTTCCGGGTCCCAGCGCCCGTCACCGTGAGCGATGACGTGCAGGGCAATGTCGTAGACACGTGGGTAACCTTGCGATTGGTCCTTGGCCAGCTTGGGCAGGCCACGACCGTAGCTCTTGGGTAGATGGCGTTTGGTGGTGCGTATCTGTTCTTCAATCAGATAGAAATTGTCCAGCAGCCATTCGCCCGCTGGCGTAATGCGATTGCTGTCGCTGGCATTTTCACTCAGCGTTTCGCAGGCCTCGATCAGTGTGGCTTCATTGTCTGCAAGTCGGTCCAGCAACTTGTCCGGCGCCAGCTGTTTGCTCAGCCTATGGCTGGCAGCGAGCGTTTGCCCGTGCTTCTCCATTTGTTCAACGCTGAAGAGTTCAGCACGAGGCAGAGGTTCAAACTGGGCAGGGTCTGGCATGTCCGCCGCGTTTTTATTTGCCGTCGGCTTCAGCCATGATGGAAGTTGATTACTGAATGAGGTGAAATCTATTTTCAATTGCAAACTTCCTGATGGAGGCGATGCCTCATGGGGCGAAATGCGTAAGCCATCCCGCCATCAGGACAGAACTGAAGACAGATGACGGTGGTGATGCCCGGATCAGTCAGAGTGCCGCGCCAACGGCAGTTCTGAACGCGGTAGAGCTGAATTAGAAATCTGACTGGGCAGATTAGCTAAGGTTCAGGAGGAGGGAAAGGGGTGCCGATTGCAGCACTTTTTTACCGTAGGACAGGCCTGTAGGAGGGGCTGACCCGAATTTGAAGTGAGGCCTGATTGAGTTGTAGTGGCCCCCGTGGCTTGAGGATAACACCTGCCCAGATAAATGACCTATTCCTGAGCAAAAGCCTATGATCGAGAGGACGTCTTTGTCACAGTGGAGTACAGATCATGGCCAAAGGTCAAATACGCGGTAATAAAGAAGCCAAGAAACCCAAGAAGGAAAAGTCTCCTGTGGTACCAGTGGCTTCGTTCCTGGCCAAGCCTAAAACACCAGAGCCAGGCAAGAGCAGCAAGTAGAAATTGAACATTTCGCAAGAAAAAGCCCGACTGCTGTAGGAGGTTTCGTCTGACGAAACAGCAAATTCCTACAACCAGCCGGCCCTCTTGAATCGGCGATAGAGCACAAAGCATATTCCGGTGATCAAGGACAGCGCGGCCGGGTAACCGTAGCGCCATTCGAGTTCTGGCATGTGTTTGAAGTTCATGCCCCAGATACCAGCGAAAGCCGTGGCTACCGCAAAAATACCGGCCCAGGCTGCCAAGCGCTTGCTGACCTCACTCTCTTCAATCGTGACCATGGCCAGGTTCACTTGAATGGCGGTCGCGATCGTGTCGCGAATGGAGTCGATGGAAGTGTTGATGCGGCTCAAGTGGTCGTACACATCGCGGAAATAGTTCTGCGTGCCTTCGCAGATTTTGGGCGGACGGCCACTGGCAAGTTTGGCGACTTCATCCATCAGCGGTGCGGCAGCATGCTTGACCACCATCACATGCTGCTTGAGTTCATACAGCAGGCGAATGTTATTGCGTGCAGCGCCCTTTCCGAAGATTTGTCCTTCGATGATTTCAAGGCGAGTTTCAAACTCCTGGATGATGGGGAAGTACTGATCCACTACTGCATCCATTAGCGCATACAGGACAAAGCCCGAGCCTAGCTTGAGCAATTCCGGCTCGCGTTCACAGCGAGCGCGTACGCCGAGGAAGTTCTGGCGGCTGCGATTGCGAATCGACAGGACATAATTGCGCCCGACAAAAACGTCGATTTCACCGACCAGCAAGGTGTCATCGGCTTCTAACTCGACCGTGTGCATCACGGCAAACAAGGAGTCAGCGTATTCTTCAATCTTGGGGCGTTGATGACCGTGCTGTGCATCTTCCACCGCCAGCTCGTGCAGATCGAATTCTTCCTGCATCTGCACGATCTCATCGTGGTCAGGATTGCGCAACGCCACCCAGACAAAACAGTCCGGACGGTTAACGTAGTCGCTGATTTCACTGACTGGAATGTCGCTGAGCTTGCTGCCGTCCTGATAGGCAGCGCAGTTAATCAGCATGGGGTTCTCCCGAAGACTTTAATTGGCCTATACCTTACCCTGCAATAGCCTTAGGGCAGCGCCAATTAATAAGCCAAATCCATGGCTAAATTCAGCCTTAAGCCTGCGCCTGAGCAGAGTCAAAGGTGCTACAAAGGGAACATGACGTTGAGAGAAACCTTGCCAGGAGCACGCGCATGAGCAGTGCCAACTCAGCCAAGTTGCGCATGGCGGTACTCGCTTCGGGTGAGGGGCAGACGCTGCAAGCCTTGCTGGACGCCAGTGAGAGCGGTGCTTTACACGGTGAAGTCGTGCTTTTGCTCTCCAATAATGCCGACTCGGGCGCCATGTTGCGGGCCCAACAGCAGGGCATAGCAACGCTGCACCTGAGCAGTAAAACCCACCCCGATGCGGATGCGCTGGACGCCGCCGTGACCGAGGCTTTGCTGCAAGCACAGCCTGACGTGGTGGTGATGACGGGTTATATGAAGCGTCTGGGCTTGAGGGCGCTGGACGCATTCAAGGAGCGCATCATCAACACCCATCCATCCTTGCTGCCCAAGTTCGGCGGCCAGGGCATGTATGACCGACATGTGCATAGCGCGGTATTGGCGGCAGGGGAGCGCGAAACTGGCGCGACGGTGCATTTTGTCGAGGGCGACTACGACAGTGGGCGCCACATTGCCCATGTGAATGTACCAGTGCTGTCAGACGACAGTGTTGACAGCTTGGCCCAACGTGTCAAAACCGCGGAACGCTTGTTACTCGTCCATGTCTTACAGCAACGTGCTCTGCTGGGGCATTTTATACGGACGTAACATGACATCGCTACGCTGGCTGTGTGTTCTATGGATAGGCCTGCTCATATCAGGCCTGAGCCAGGCCGAGCCTGCTTATTGGTATCGCTGGCAGAGCCGGCTCGATGGCAGCTTTTTATGCACCCAGGTGCCACCGGGCAAGGGCTGGCAAAAAATTAGCGGGCCCTTTCGTAATGCGCAGTGTCGCAACCCCGGATAGACGCTGGGAGAATATAATTTGACCATGAAAACTTTATGCATTCGGTCGCTGGCGACGACGCTGATTCTGGGCTCCATAGCAGGGCATGTCGTGGCGGCGGAAAATGGTGGCGGTGCGTTCTGCCCCTTTGAAGTCCCGGAGCAAGAAGCAGGCAAACATCGCTTTATCAATCTGGCCATTGTGCAGTATGTGGATGTGAGCAAAGATGAGCTCAAGATTGTGTACGGTGGTGGCGCCCTGGGCTCTGGCTACGAAATCAAAGTGCCCCTCAGCAAACCCGATGATGCAAAAGACTTCCTCGATCACATGCGCAAGACCGCTGCGCAGTGCCGCTAATACATTTCCTGATTTGCTTTCTCTGAAAGCGCCACAACATTTTCCTCGTCGACTCCAATGAAAACCGAAACCCCAAAAACCATACTGCTCTCTGATTACACTCCACCTGCTTTCCTCGTCGATACTGTTGATGTGGATATCGACTTTCAGGCCAGCAACGCCATCGTCACCACCACTTCGACCATGCGCCGCAATCCGAAAGCGGCCGTCAAGAGTGCGCCACTGGTGCTGGATGGCGAAGAACTGGATACCTTGAGTGTCTCAGTCAATGGCGTGGCGTTGGAAGCACATGAATACACTCAGCTTGAAAGCACGCTGACGATTGCCAAGTTGCCAGCCAAGTTCACGCTGCAAACTGTGGTCGCCATTGATCCGGACAAGAACACCCGTCTGTCGGGTTTGTATCGCTCCAAGGATGGTTACTTCACCCAGTGCGAAGCCCAGGGTTTCCGCCGTATCACCTGGTTCCAGGATAGACCGGATGTGATGGCGAAATACACCGTGACTCTGCATGCCGACAAGGAAAAATTTCCTTTGCTGCTTGCCAATGGAAATCCGGTCGATAGCGGTGCCGAAGTTGGTGACGATAAAAAAGGCCGTCACTGGATCCGCTGGGAGGATCCGTTCCCTAAGCCTTGCTATCTGTTTGCCGTGGTTGCCGCCAAGCTGGATGCGCTGACCGATGTGTATATGACTTCATCGGGTCGTGCCGTACATCTGGCCGTGTGCGTCGAGCCAGGCAAGCTGGATCAGTGCCAGCACGCGATGGATGCGCTGAAGAAATCAATGAAGTGGGACGAGGATACTTACGGTCTCGAATGCGATCTGGATTACTACATGATCGTGGCCGTCGGCGACTTCAATATGGGCGCCATGGAAAACAAGGGCCTGAATATCTTCAACACCAAGTATGTGTTGGCGCGTCAGGATGTGGCGACCGATACCGACTATGTGAATATCGACCGTGTCGTGGCGCACGAATATTTTCATAACTGGACCGGCAACCGCGTGACCTGCCGCGACTGGTTCCAGCTGTCACTGAAGGAAGGCTTGACGGTATTCCGCGATCAAAGTTTTGGCAAGGACGTGCATAACCGCAACGTCACGCAGATTCAGGAAGTGCGCATGCTGCGTGCGGCGCAGTTCCCGGAAGATGCTGGTCCGATGGCGCATCCGGTGCGGCCATCGTCGTACATGGAGATCAATAATTTCTACACCGCCACCGTGTATGAAAAGGGTTCGCAAGTCATCCATATGATGGAGACCTTGATTGGCAAGCCGACTTTCCGCAAGGGCATGGATTTGTACTTCAAGCGCCATGACGGACAGGCCGTGACTTGCGATGATTTCTTTGCCGCCATGCGCGATGCCTCCGGTGGCAAGAAGAGTCCACTGACGCCGCAGTTCCTGCGCTGGTATGAACAAGCCGGTACGCCGCATATTGCCGCGAGCGGTGAGTACGATGCCACGGCGCAGCGTTACACGCTGACGCTCAAGCAGTCCTGCGCGCCATCGCCAGGTCAGCCGGTCAAGCAACCGTATCTCATTCCTGTGAGTGTGGGACTGGTCGGGCCTGAAGGCGCAGATCAACCGCTCCTCGATGAGCATGGCAAATATGTGAGCACCCTGGTACTCAAGCTCACCGAGCCTGAACAGACTTTTGTTTTTGAAGGTGTCGACGCCAAGCCTGTGCCGTCCTTGCTGCGCTCCTTCTCGGCACCCGTGGTGCTGGATTTCGATTACACGAATGAAGAGCTGACTCACCTGATGGCCTACGATAGCGATGCCTTCAATCGCTGGGAAGCCGGGCAGCGCCTGTCTGGCCGACTGATTCTTGAAGCCACCAAGGCCATTTCTGCTGGCGCGCAGCCGCAATGGCCACAAGCTTATGCTGATGCCATCACTTGGATTGTCGAGCAGACCATGAACAAGAATCCGGCCGGTGGCAAGCCGGACTGGGCGTTCGCTGCCGAGCTGCTGTCACTGCCGGGTGAGGCCACCTTGGCTGAGCAACTCGATGTGGTTGATCCAGAGTCCTTGCATGCCGCCCGCAATGGTCTGCGCCGTTTCATGGCCGAAACCTTGCAGGTCGCGCTGAACACGCTGATTCATGTGCTTGAGCCACAAGGCCCGTTTGCACCGACGACTGCAGAGATGGGGCGTAGAGCCTTGCGCAATATTTGCCTCGGCTATCTGGCCGAGCTGGATACGCCGCAGGTGCGCAGCCAGGCGATGCAACAGTTCAAGTCCGCCGACAATATGACCGACCAGTTCGCGGCGCTGGCAGTGTTGTGCATGAACGAAAGTGCCGAGCGCACACAGGCTCTGGATGCGTTCCACAAGCAGTGGAAGCATGAGGCTTTGGTCATCGACAAGTGGCTGTCAGTACAGGCCCAAAGTCGTCTGCCTAGCGCCTTGAGTGAAGTGCAGGCCCTGACCCAGCATCCGAGCTTTGACATCAAGAACCCGAACAAGGTGTATGCCCTGATCCGTGGCTTTGGCGCCAACCATGTGCACTTCCATGCTGCCGATGGCTCGGGTTATCGCTTCATCGGCGAGCAGATGCTTGCACTGGACGCCATCAACCCGCAAGTGGCTTCGCGCATTGCACGTTGCTTCGATCGCTGGAGAAAGTTTGATGATGGTCGTCAGTCACATGCCAAGGCGGTTCTGGAGAAGATCAAGGCACATGTCGGCCTTTCGCGCGATGTCTATGAAATTGTGGATCGGGCTCTGAGCTGAAGTTGATGAGATTTGCATGTGCAATAAATAAAAAAGCCTCCTGGAGTTGATCCAGGAGGCTTTTTACTTTGGCTTCAAACAGACCGCTTTGTCTGCCTGACTTTTGCCTTAGATGGTGCGGTTGCGCCGGCTGAAACCCAATCCAAGTAAGCCCAGTGACACCAGAACTAGGGAAACCGGTTCTGGAACACGGTTGCTATCGACAATAATGTTGTCCAGCTGGAAGCCTTGGTTGATAAGCTGACCGGAAAATCCCGAAAACTCAACCGAGGTCAAAAGACTCGAACCCCAGAAAGCCAGTAGGTTTGCCGCCTGAAAATCAACGCCGCCGCCAGGACCGTCATTGATGCCGTCAATATTGAATATTTGGCTAACGGTACCGCCACCGAATAAATTGC
This sequence comes from Rhodocyclaceae bacterium, assembly GCA_035493575.1. Classification (GTDB taxonomy): domain Bacteria; phylum Pseudomonadota; class Gammaproteobacteria; order Burkholderiales; family Rhodocyclaceae. The sequence continues at coordinate 11,698 of DATJIB010000024.1, forward strand.
CAAGTACCTTTAGCGTCGTGGCGTTCTCTGGGCGACCACCTTGAATGAACTCACCGAAATCAAAGCCAAGAAGATAAAAGCTCTGGTTCGTTGCATTCGTCATAACGAGCGGTGCGGCAGCAAACGGGTTAACGTTGTTGCCACCCATGACCAGTGTCGTGGTTCCGTTTGCAGCACAGGCTGGGCCACAGCCTGCACCGTTGGCTAGTACTACCAGATTTCCACTTGCCGGAACGAAGTTATAGCCGCCGCTGGATACTGTTGCCTGAATTGCGCTAGAACCGTAATTCTG
>DATJIB010000025.1:0-3593 GCA_035493575.1 Rhodocyclaceae bacterium
TAGGCAATCGAATCCGTAATGAGCGGATCATCATCAACAATCAACAGGGTCGGGCGGCGAGCGCTGGTGTTCACATTCAGGGCGCGGGGTGAGGGCAGACTCTGTAATGATCGCTGAAATGTAGTGATCGCAGTGCATTGAGCATGGCCGAAAACCCCGGTCTCTTGATTTGACTGACATAAGTCCCATGTAGGGGCGGCGGGGCGACTGCAATCTGTTAAAATGCCGCCGCAGCTTAAATCCGCTGCATTTTTCTGACCAGGAAACCTAGTGTCCAACGATTCACTCGTTAAGATCAGCAACCTCAATTTCGCGTATGACAGCCGTCCGATCCTGACGGGCATCAACCTTGAGATTCCGCGCGGCAAGCTGGTTGCCATCATGGGCACCAGTGGCTGTGGTAAAACGACCCTGCTACGCCTGATTGGCGGCCAGCTGAAGGCTTCGGCCGGAACGGTTGAGGTGGCTGGCCAGAATATTGGCACCCTGAATAACAGTGAGCTATTCAAGCTACGCCGCCGCATGGGTATGTTGTTCCAGTTTGGCGCCTTGTTTACTGACTTGTCTGTCTATGACAATGTTGCCTTCCCGCTACGTGAAAACACCGATTTGCCGGAAGACCTGATCCAGGCTCTGGTGTTGATGAAGCTGCATGCAGTGGGTTTGCGTGGTGCGCATCGTCTGATGCCAAATGAATTGTCTGGTGGCATGGCCCGGCGTGTGGCTTTGGCGCGTGCGATCGCGCTGGATCCCATGCTGATGATGTACGACGAGCCCTTTGCTGGCTTGGATCCGATTTCACTTTCTATTACCGGCGACCTGATTCGACGCCTGAACGACGCGCTGGGCGCGAGCTCCATCATGGTGACCCACGACGTGCCCGAGTCACTCAAAATAGTCGATTACATCTACTTCATGGCGGGCGGCAAGGTTGTTGCGCAGGGTACGCCGGACGAGATTCGTAACTCAACTGATCCGTTCGTGCATCAGTTCATCTGGGCTGAGCCCGATGGGCCGGTACCCTTCCATTATCCGGCGCCGAGCTATTCAAGCGAGCTGATTGATCGTGAAGGGGTGCGCAGTGTTTAACGCCATGCTGGCCTCTTTGGGGCGCCTGGGTTATCGGGTGACGAGTCGCGTGCAACGCTTGGGTCAGGCGAGTCGGTTCTTTGCGGCTATCCTGCTGCGCTCCGGCACTGCCTGGCGTCGCTTGTGGCTGATCATTCGTGAAATCTATTTCACCGGTGTCCTGTCGCTGATTATCATTCTGGTCTCTGGCCTGTTCGTCGGCATGGTACTGGGCTTGCAGGGCTATGACACCTTGCAACGCTATGGTTCCAGCTCGGCGCTAGGTGTGCTGGTGGCATTGTCCCTGGTGCGCGAATTGGGTCCGGTTGTGGCCGCATTGCTCTTTGCTAGCCGGGCCGGTTCGGCTATCACGGCGGAAATCGGTTTGATGCGTGCCACGGAGCAATTGTCGGCCATGGAAATGATGGCAGTGGACCCGGTGGCACGTGTTGTCGCACCGCGTTTCTGGGCTGGCGTGATTTCCATGCCATTACTTGCGGCGCTCTTTTCTGCGATTGGTGTGTTTGGTGGCTATCTGGTTGGCGTTGTCTTGATCGGCGTCGATAATGGGTCCTTCTGGTCGCAAATGCAGGCATCTGTTGATTTTCGTACCGATATCGTCAATGGCGTTATCAAGAGTTGCGTGTTTGGTGTGATCGTTAGCTGGATTGCCGTGTTTGAGGGCTTTAATGCAGCCCCTTCGGCAGAAGGTGTTTCGGCTGCTACCACGCGCACCGTTGTGACGTCGGCCTTGGCCATCCTGGCCGCCGACTTTGTTTTGACAGCATTCATGTTTCGGGGAGCGTAAATGAATCGCACCACTCTCGACCTCTGGGTCGGCTTTTTCGTTGCCATTGGCTTGGCAGCTTTGTTGTTTTTGGCACTCAAGGTGGGCAACCTGAGCTTCTCAAATGGCGGGGAAAGCTATGCCCTGCAGGCGCGATTTGGTAATATTGGAGGCCTGAAGGTCCGTGCCCCGGTGAAAAGTGCCGGTGTAGTGGTAGGCCGTGTGACGGATATTCGTTTTGACCAAGAGAATTATGTGGCGCTGGTAACGCTCGACGTGGACGACAAGTACAAGTTTCCGCGCGATACGTTTGCCACTATCAATACCTCTGGGTTATTAGGCGAGCAATATGTCGGATTTGAAGTTGGTGGCGACACGGAAATGTTGAAAGCCGGTGACTCCATCAAGAAAACGCAAGATGCAATGGTGCTGGAAAAGTTGATTAGCCAGTTCATGTATAACAAGGCTTCCGAAGACGGTAGCAAGCAGTAAAAACCGAAGGGGAATGTTGTGAGGCATTTGATTAGCAAGCAGGTTGGCCAGCTGGTTCTGGTTTTGGGTACTGTAGGTTTCTTGAGCGGCTGTGCTACCTCGAGCAACCCTAAGGATCCGATTGAGGGTTTCAATCGCGCCATGTACGGTGTCCATGAGGGCATCGATACCGTGGTACTGAAGCCTGTTGCCAAGGGCTACGATGCCGTATTGCCTGATCCAGTTCAAACTGGCGTGACCAACTTCTTCTCCAACATTGGTGACCTGGCTATTTCGCTGAATGATTTGCTGCAAGCAAAGCCTGGCGACGCGCTTTCCGATCTAGGCCGCTTTGTCATCAACTCAACGGTTGGCGTACTTGGCCTGTTTGATGTTGCCACCAAGGCTGGTCTGGAAAAGCACGACGAAGATTTTGGCCAGACTTTTGGCCGTTGGGGCGTGGGTGATGGTGCTTATGTATTCATCCCGGTTTTTGGCCCACGTACTGCGCGTGATACTGTTGGCCTAGTGTTCGATGTTTGGGTCGACCCGATCACCAACATTGACAACGTTCCTACCCGTAATTCGCTGCTGGCCCTGCGTGCTGTAAATACCCGTGCCGATCTGCTGCCGGCCGACAAGGTGATTGAAGAAGCTGCACTGGACAAGTACTCGTATATTCGTGATGCCTATCTGCAACGTCGTCAAAATCTTGTGCATGATGGCAATCCGCCACGCAGCGCTGCTGAATAAAGACATTCGTAACTCATAATGAAACAAGGAAGACTCATGAAGTGGTTGTTTGCTTGTCTGGCCAGTGTGGTCATGGTTTCTGCTGCCTGTGCAGCTGAGCAGGAGCCTGACCAGCTGATCAAGTCAGTGACTGAAGAGGTTTTGTCAGTCGTTCGTACCGACAAGGAGATTCAGAGCGGGAATACCAAAAAGGCTGTCGCGCTGATTGAAACCAAGGTGCTGCCAAACTTCAACTTCACGCACATGACTCAGCTGGCGCTTGGCCGTGAATGGCGCAATGCCACTCCGGCGCAACAGACCTCTTTGACCAATGAGTTTCGTACGCTACTGGTTCGCACCTATTCCAAGGCACTGACCGAGTACCGCAATCAGACCATCGATTACAAGCCGTTTGCGCTGAAGGCCGGTGAGACGGATACCAAGGTTCGCACCCAAGTCAATCAAGCCAATGGCAAGCCGATTGCTCTGGATTATTCTTTGGAAAAGCAAAATTCAGCGTGGAAAGTCTATGACA
>DATJIB010000026.1:0-5659 GCA_035493575.1 Rhodocyclaceae bacterium
CCGGTGACAATCCAATCGGCGCCGCTCATGCCACTGGTCGTAATCGGACGTGCCGCAACTTTGCCTTCGGCATCGACTACCAAAACAAACTGGCCTTGTGCATTTGCTTGCACTGCGCGTTGCGGCACGCGAATCACGTTATCGACAACGGCTTGCGGGAAACGCACGCGCACGAACATGCCTGGCAGCAGCTCTTTCTTGGCGTTCGGCACTTCGGCACGCAAGCTCACCGCACCGGTATTCGGATCAACGGCCAAATCACTGAACAACAATTTGCCAGGTACGGGATAGATGCTGCCGTCTTCCAGAACAATCTCGACCTTGGCGCTATCACTACGCTTGGCACTGCCATTTTTCAGCTGCGCTTGCAGTTGCAGCAGTTCGGTATTGGTCTGGCTGAAGTTCGCGTAGAGCGTATCGATTTGCTCTATCGTAGCAAGATGCGTGGCCTCACCCTGACCGACCAGAGCACCTTCGGTAACCATGGCGCGACCGATGCGGCCCGAGATCGGCGCCGGCACTGTCGTGTTTTCAAGATCAATATTGGCGCGCGCCAATGCAGCTTCAGCTTGCTTCAGCTTGGCTTCGGCCAGATCAAATTCCTGCTTGCTCACTGCCTTGATTTCCAGCAATGGGCGATAGCGCTCAACCGTAACCTGTGCCACCGATACATCGGCCTTGGCCGCATCAGCAGTGGCCTTGTAACTGCGCGGATCGATCACGAACAACGGCGCGCCAGCTTTTACGTCACTGCCTTCAACAAAAGTACGCTTCTCAACCACGCCTTGCACTCGGGCCCGCACTTGCGCCGTGCGCCAGGCTTGCAAACGGCCCGGCAAATCGCGGGTTACCGTTGCCTTGCCCGACTCCAGCGTCACCACATCAACTTCGGCGGGCGGCATTCCGGCTCCGGGGCCACCAGCAGGTGCGCTGCTGTTACCGCAAGCGCTCATCAGAACGCTCAGGGCTGCAGCGATTACGGTCAAGGTAAATGGGCGGGAGGGCTTCATGTTCTGCTCCGAGGTTTGGGCAATTGAGGTTGGTATCACGATATTTTTAACAGACATTTCTTAGTGCCTGCTTACGGTTGATAGGCGCGCATAAAGCAATCAATGATTGCGGTAACGCGCTTCTCTTGGTCATAGGGTTCGCGCTCGGCGCCAAACAACATGCGGGTGCGCTCAGCGCCACTCAGCATTCCGTACAGAATTTCAGCCGCCAGTTGCGGATCGTCCTTGCGCAGCTTCTTGGAGGCCATAGCGCGACTCAGGTATTCAGTGAGTTGTTCGAGCATGGCCACGGGCCCCAGCTTGTAGGTGCGTGCCGCCATATCCGGAAAGCGTGGTGCTTCCGCCGCGATCATGCGCATCCAGGCGACACATTGACCAGTCAAAACAACTTCGTAGTATTTGCGTCCGAACTCAAGCAGGGCCTGGCGCGGATTGTCTGGGCTGTCAGACAGCGAGACCAGAAACAAATTCATGTTATCGCTGGTCATCTCATCGAACAAGGCTTCCTTGGTCGGGAAATGGTTGTAGACGGTTTGCTTGGCAACACCGGCAATTTGGGCGATGTGATCGATGCTGGATCGATAGCCTTCCGTCATGAAGGCTTCACGCGCAGCCGCGATAATGCGCTGCCGGTTGTCTTGGGTAGGAGGTGCCATATTGGACTAGACTGTACAGTCCAATATGTGCCGAGCACAAATTGATTGTTTTTATTGATCTTGCGTTCAGCTTGCGCCGCTAGCAATCAGCAGGCTGATAAGGATTAAAAGCGGATAGGGGAATGCAACGGTTGGACGCAAACTCTGGGAGAGATATTCGCTGAGCAATCCCAGTGTGCCAGGGCGTTTGCGTTGCCAATCGGTGTGGAGTTGAAAGGCCGCACTTCCGGGATTATCTCCCTTTGATATCAATAACTCTACAGTGAGTATGCGCTCACATAGGCGGACTTGGCTGGTACGGTAAATGCCTTCCTGCAACCACAACACCAAGAGAACGACGATCAGGAGCAACACCGATATATCAAACAGGCAAAGCACCACCGCCAGCACCGTTGCACTTAGCTTGATGACTAAGGCGCCGCGTTCATAGGCTTCGATATTGTTTTGCAGAGTCTGCCACTCGGCAGTCAGCGCATTTGTCTCGTTTTGCATGGGCACTCCTTGTTTATTTTGGCGCAATAAAAAAGGCAGCCTGAGCTGCCTTTTTTAATTTACTGCATACCTGCTTAGTGCTTGTCGCCGCGCAGCTTTCTAATGGCTGCAATTTGCGCCATGGCTTCAGCCAGTTCGGCCTGGGCCTTGGCGTAATCCATGCCGGCAGCTTTGTTGGCCATGCTTTCTTCGGCCAAGCGCTTGGCTTCCTGAGCCTTGGCTTCGTCCAGATCGGCACCACGGATGGCGGTGTCGGCCAGAACGGTGACGCCGTTAGGCTGCACTTCAAGAATGCCGCCATTCACAAAGATCAGTTCAGCAGCTTCCTGACCTGGCACCTTGATGGAAACAGTACCTGGTTTGATGCGGCTGATCAGCGGCGTGTGTCCTGGCAGAATGCCCAGTTCACCAGCTTCGCCTGGCAGCGTTACGAATTCGGCGAGGCCGGAGAAAATCTTCTCTTCTGCACTCACCACATCGACATGAACAGTCATAGCCATTCCGATTCCTTATTGGTCGAGGGCTAAGCCAGGCTTAGCCCTCTACTACTTTTATTGCAGCGACTTGGCCTTTTCGACCGCTTCTTCGATGGCACCAACCATGTAGAAAGCTTGTTCTGGCAGGTGGTCGTATTCGCCGTCCACGATTGCCTTGAAGCCCTTGATGGTGTCGGCCAGCGGAACGATCTTGCCTGGCGAACCGGTGAACACTTCGGCCACGTTGAATGGCTGCGACAGGAAGCGCTGAATCTTACGGGCACGGGTCACGGCCAGCTTGTCTTCAGGAGCCAGTTCGTCCATACCCAGAATGGCGATAATGTCGCGCAATTCCTTGTAGCGTTGCAGGGTAGCCTGAACGCGACGGGCAACGGAGTAGTGCTCTTCGCCAACGATTTGCGGATCGAGCTGACGCGAGGTCGAATCGAGTGGATCAACAGCTGGGTAGATACCCAGAGCAGCGATGTCACGCGACAGAACCACGGTTGCATCCAAGTGCAAGAAGGTGGTGGCAGGCGATGGGTCGGTCAAGTCATCGGCTGGAACATACACAGCTTGAATCGAAGTGATCGAACCAACCTTGGTCGAGGTAATACGCTCTTGCAGACGACCCATTTCTTCAGCCAGCGTAGGTTGATAACCCACGGCGGAAGGCATACGGCCCAGCAGTGCGGATACTTCGGTACCGGCCAGGGTGTAGCGGTAGATGTTATCCACGAAGAACAGAATGTCGCGGCCTTCGTCACGGAACTTTTCAGCCATGGTCAGACCGGTCAGCGCGACGCGCAGACGGTTGCCTGGTGGTTCGTTCATCTGACCGAACACCATGGACACCTTGTCCAGAACGTTCGAGTCATCCATTTCGTGATAGAAGTCGTTACCTTCACGAGTACGCTCACCCACACCGGCGAACACGGAGTAACCACCGTAGCTCTTCGCGATGTTGTTGATGAGTTCCATCATGTTCACGGTCTTGCCGACGCCGGCGCCGCCGAACAGGCCGATCTTGCCGCCCTTGGCGAACGGACAGACCAAGTCGATCACCTTGATGCCGGTAGGCAGCAGGTCAACCGATGGGGACAGTTCGTCGAACTTAGGTGCCTTGGCGTGAATCGGGCGCAGTTCTTCGGTAGGGATAGGACCGGCTTCGTCGATCGGGCGACCCAGCACGTCCATGATGCGACCGAGGGTACCAACACCGACAGGGACCGAAATGGCCTTGCCGCTGTTCTTCACACTCATGCCACGACGCAGACCGTCGGAGGAGCCCATGGCAATGGTACGCACCACGCCGTCGCCGAGCTGTTGTTGAACTTCAAAGGTCAGACCGGCTTCAGCGGTGCCCATATTGGCATCGTCAAGAAGCAGTGCGTCGTAGACCTTGGGCATGGCTTCGCGTGGGAACTTGATGTCCACCACCGGGCCGATGCACTGAACGATATTTCCGTTGCTCATGGTTTTTCCTTAATACAGTAATTCGTTAACCGGCGATGGCTGCTGCGCCGCCCACGATTTCCGAGATTTCCTTGGTAATCGAAGCTTGACGTGCTTTGTTGTAAACCAGCTGCAGTTCCTTGATGACGCTACCGGCATTATCGGTAGCGGCCTTCATGGCCACCATCCGTGCCGATTGTTCCGACGCCATGTTTTCAGCCACGGCCTGATAGACCAGTGCGTCAACATAACGAATCAACAAATCATCAATGACGGCCTTGGGATCAGGCTCATACAAGTAATCCCAATTGCCGTTTGGCGTGCCCAGGTTGTCGCCTGCGAGTGGCAACAATTGTTCAATCACTGGCTCTTGCTTCATGGTGTTTACGAAGCGAGTGTTGGCGATATAAACAACATCCAGTTCACCAGCTTGATACGCATCGATCATGACTTTGATCGCGCCAAGCAGCTTTTCCAGGTGTGGTGTGTCGCCAAGCTGCGTCACTTGTGACACAACATTGCCGCCCATACGCTGCACGAAGCCCAGACCCTTGTTGCCGATTGCCGTAATACGGATATCCGTCACGCCATTCGACTCCCACTGGCGCATATTGCTCACCAGTTGGCGCAGGATGTTGGTATTCAAGCCGCCACACAAACCCTTGTCGGTCGTGATCAAAATCACGCCAACACGCTTGATGCTTTCAGCCTTGACCAAAAAGGAATGCTTGTACTCGCTCAGGTTAGCAGCTGCCAGGTTAGCGGCCAACTGACGCACCTTCTCGGCGTATGGACGAGCTGCCCACATCCGTTCCTGCGCCTTACGCATTTTGGATGCTGCAACCATTTCCATCGCCTTGGTGATCTTGCGCGTGTTTTGCACGCTCTTGATCTTGGTGCGAATCTCTTTGCCTCCGGCCATGCTCTTCTCCTAGATTCTTAGTAGAGCTTAGGCCCAGGACTTCTTGAACTCGACAACAACAGCCTTCAGAGCGGCTTCGTCATCCTTGTCCAGATTCTTGGAGGATTCAATTTTTTCCATCAGTGCGGCGGCCTTTTGACCAACGTACTGCAGCAGAGCGCCTTCGAAAGCCAGAATCTTGGTGACATCGACGTCATCCATGAAACCTTCGTTCGAGGCATACAGCGACACGGCCATCTTGGAGACGGACTGTGGCGAGTATTGCGCTTGCTTCATCAGTTCGGTCACGCGGCGACCACGCTCAAGCTGCTTGCGGGTGGCTTCGTCCAGATCAGAAGCAAACTGCGCAAACGCAGCCAGTTCGCGATACTGGGCCAGTGCCAGACGAATACCGCCGCCGAGCTTTTTGATAACCTTGGTCTGAGCAGCACCACCAACGCGGGACACCGAGATACCGGCGTTCATTGCAGGACGGATGCCGGCGTTGAACAAGTCGGTTTCCAGGAAGATCTGGCCGTCGGTAATCGAAATCACGTTGGTCGGCACGAATGCGGACACGTCACCTGCTTGGGTTTCAATGATAGGCAGTGCGGTCAAAGAACCGGTCTTGCCCTTCACTTCGCCATTGGTCAGTTTCTCAACCCAGGC
>DATJIB010000027.1:0-5325 GCA_035493575.1 Rhodocyclaceae bacterium
AGTGGCAACGGCGGCGGATTCAGCCACACATCGCGCTTGCCCGGACCGGTGCCGTGCGCTTGTACTAGTGCGCGTGCATTGCCTGGATTCGATTCCAGATGGAAAGTGCGTGAAGCATGGGCGTAGAGAATGTCATCGCTCTGCACTGTCTCGTAAGCGGGCAAGCGGACAACGGTTTGGGCGCGCTCCATTTTGCGCTGCGCCTGACGTTCCGATTTTGCATTCAGTGCTGCAGTGATCTTGGCATCGAGTTTGACTGTGGCTGTGGCAACAGGTGGCGTAGCCGTCTTGGACGGCTCCATCGCATAAGGATCAGGATGCTGCGCGAGCGGTGCGCCCGGTGTGTCGACTGTGGTCGAGTCAGCTTCGGTCCAGCCCTCTGGCAACCAGCCGTGCGGCACCATATAGCCTGTGCCGCGCACGTCGCGGATATTTTCTATCGGCTCGCCCTTGGCCAGGCGATGCGTGACTTCAACCAGCGCTCGTTCGGCATTGCCAAACAGCAGCAAGTCGGCCTTGCTGTCCGGCAGGATGGAGTGACGTACCTTGTCCGACCAGTAGTCGTAATGCGCAATGCGGCGCAGAGAGGCTTCGATGCCGCCGATGATGATGTTGGCGTCCGGATAGGCTTCGCGGCAGCGCTGCGAATAAACGAGCACGGCGCGATCGGGGCGCTTGTCGGCAGCGGCCCCTGGCGTATATGCGTCGTCGGAGCGGATTTTCTTGTCGGACGTGTAGCGATTGACCATTGAATCCATATTGCCGGCGCTGACGCCGAAATACAGATTGGGTTTGCCTAGCGAGCGGAAAGCATCGGCCGACTTCCAGTCGGGCTGGCTGATGATGCCAACGCGAAAACCCTGCGCTTCAAGCAGGCGTCCGACCAGTGCGATGCCGAAACTTGGATGGTCGATATAGGCGTCTCCGTTGACGAGAATAATGTCGCAGGAGTCCCAACCGAGCTTGTCCATCTCGGCGCGTGACATGGGCAGAAACGGAGCGGTGCCGAAACGCTTGGCCCAATACGGGCGATAGGAAAACAGGGACTTGACTGCGGCAGGTGTGGCTGGGGAGTTCATCCCCTTATTTTATCAGAAAAACAGAGGCTTAGCCTTGTTTCCAGCGGCTTTGTGCAGACAAATGCCGTGCCAGAAAGTCCATCTGATCAGTAAGGATATTGCGGTTGGAGAGAATCAAATACTCCGCCTTATTGGGGACATACGGCGCATACAGCAAAGGCATGTGCGCTTCTTCAGGGGTGCGTCCGCTCTTGCGCTGATTGCAGGGACGGCAGGCTGTGACGACGTTCATCCAGCGGTCTTTGCCACCTTGCGAAACGGGCACGACATGATCACGGGTCAGGCGGGCGCCGAGAAAGTGTGTGCCGCAATAACCGCAAATATGGCGGTCGCGGCTGAACAGCTCGCGATTTGACAGGGGCGGCGTCTGATTCACAGTCTTGCTGAGAATCGATTTGCCCTTGATGGCGATGATGCTGTTGGTGGCGATATGTGAGCGTTCGCCGGTGACGCGGTTGGTGCCACCCTGGAAGCTGAAATTGCGATCGCCTGCTTGCCAGGCCACGAGGTCCTTGGCTTGATAGACACAGGCCATTTGCCAGCTCACCCAGCGATGCGGAGTGCCGAACATGTCTAGCGTCAAGATCAGTGGCGAAGCGGACATCGTTATTCCTCAATCTGTTTAGATACGGGAAATCAGCTGCTTATCTGCTATGAACCTGCTATGACGTTAGACTAACAGAGCACATGACTGTTGCAAAGGGGCGCAATGCATGGAGGAGCTGGCGTACAAGCGAGATTTTTCGGGCCTATTCTGCGCTTTGCTGTTTTCAGTGGGATTACATCTGGTGCTTTTGTGGCCGTCCTCGCAGGTTGGCAATTCGGTGGCAAATGCGCCGTTGTCGGCAACGCTTGTCTCTCGACCTAGCTTCGAGCACGCCGGGCCGGTGTTGCCAGCGCCAACTTTATCGGCGCCGCAATCGGTTGTGCCGCGACCCGTGCCGCCGCCGGCACCCTCTGCCTCTACGCAAGCGGCCTCTTCTGCTACCGCATCGCCGTCAACAACCGCTAGCAGTGTGCTGGTTCAACCGCGTTCAGAAGGGCTTGATGCGGGCGGTTTGCGGCAGTACCGAGTGGGCTTGGGTGTTTTGGTGCAACGCATGGGCCTGCTTAGACAGGCTGTGCCTGTTGGTGTATTAGGCAGTCTTCAGCTTAATGTTTCGCTGCTGCCCAGCGGGATGGCCAATCAAGTGACACTGGAGCGCAGCAGTGGCAATGCAGTACTGGATCAGGCCGCACTTTTGGCGGTCAAACAAGCAGTGCTGCAGTTGGAGGTGCCGGCAAGCTTGCGTGGCAACGCTTTTACTGTTGTCGTGCTGATGGAGTTTGGCGACTGATTTAAAGCGGTGGTGGCCCGATTTCCAAACTGCGGAACGGGAACTCTCCTTGCACGCGGTCGGCAAAGAAATGGCGCAGGGTCAGGGCGATGGTACGGAAGGCAATTTCGTCCCAAGGAATTTCAGCTTCGCTGAACAGGCGGGCTTCCAAGGTTTCTTCACCAGGAGCGAGCTCAAGATCAATCAGCCGGGCGCGGTAAATGCCATGGATCTGGCTGATATGCGGCACGCTGATCAGCGTGTACAAATCCAGCAGTTCAATATGGGCTCCCGCTTCTTCAACCGTTTCGCGTACTGCCGCCTGGGCGGTGGTCTCATTGTTTTCCATGAAGCCGGCTGGCAAAGTCCAGAATCCTTGGCGCGGCTCAATGGCCCGGCGGCACAACAATACTTTGTCTTCCCATACGGGCAGGGTGCCGAGTACCAACTTTGGGTTATCGTAATGGATCGCGCCGCAGTGGTTGCAGCATTCGCGCGGCAGAGCGTCGCCGGCAGGAATTCGCTTTTCGGTAGGTTTGCCGCAACTGCTGCAATATCGGATTACTAAAGACATGGGCAGGATTCTAGCTGGCAAATGCAGGCAATTGCCAGTGCAGCTATGGCAGAATTCAAGAATGGAAATTAGTCGCCGTTATTGTTTAAGTGAAGCCATGCAATAATCGGGCATGGCTTTGATATCAAGAAATGACGAACAAATACGGTAGCAGTGCGAACGGCAGTCGTGGATATGTTCCAGGGGAGAGTCGGTGAGCACGCCAGAGTTGTCAAAATTTGAGCAGTTGAAAGCGAACGGAGAGCTACCGTCGCCCAAAGGTTCTGCATTAGCGATTATTCGCCTGACTCAGCGCGAGGATGCGTCCTTTAGCGAGCTCGCCAATGCGGTCAAGACTGATCCGGCTTTTGTTGGGCGCTTGATCAAAACCGCCAACGGCGCCAACATCGGGCGCCGTCGTCCCGTGGCCTCTATCCAAGAAGCGCTGACTGTTCTGGGTATGCCGGCAGTGCGTACGCTGGCTCTGGGCTTCTCGCTGGTGTCCGGCTACCGCAGCGGCAATTGCCGCAATTTCGATTACGGCCAGTATTGGTCAAAGTCGCTGGTACGCGCGATTGCCCTGCAGGCGGTCACTGCACGTACGCAAAATCTTTCAGCCGAAGAGGCGTTCTGCTTTGGCTTGCTTTCGAATATTGGCGATCTGGCTCTGGCTACGCTTTATCCGGAAGAGTTCTCGCGCATTCTGGCCGAATCAGAAAACAGTCCGCGTAGTGTCTTGCTTAGCCGTGAACGTTCCGCTTTTGTGCTCGATAGCAATGCCCTGACTGCGGCCATGTTGCAAGACTGGGGTTTGCCCAAGCCCTTCGTGGGCGTGGTGGGCTTTGTGGATCGCCCTGAAAATTCGGTATTCCCTGAGGGCTCACGCCAGGCCGCCATGTTGCAGGCTTTGGTGTTAGCTCAATACATTGCTGAAGTCTGTATCGCCCCCGAAGAAGCACGCCGCAGCATGGTGCCGCAGTTATATATGCTGGGTAGCCGGATTTCGCTGGATTCCGAAACCATTACCCAGATGTGCGATCAGGTCGTGGTCGACTGGCAAGAGTGGGGTGCGCTGCTCTCTGTTGATGCTGCCGCACTGCCGCCTTTTGAAGAGTTGAGCAAGCCGCCGCCGCCACCCAAGGTGGTCAGTACCAGTTCAGATACGCCGCCAGATGAGCATCACAGCATGCGCGTGCTGGTGGTGGATGATGACTCCAGCATGCGTGCGGTCTTGTCCGCACTGCTGGCCAAGGCCGGGCATGAAGTCTTTGTCGCCGCCAATGGGCGGCAGGCATTCGAAATGGCTTTGGATTTGCGTCCGCAAATCATGATTGCGGACTGGATGATGCCGGAAATGGACGGCCTTGAATTGACCGTGGCATTGCGTCAGACCCGTATCGGGCGTGGCGTCTACATCATGCTGCTGACGGGCTTGGAAGACGATGCGCGACTGGTTGAAGCCTTTGAGGCGGGCGCTGATGACTTCATCAGCAAGCCGCTCAAGCCGCGCGTATTGGAAGCGCGCTTGCGTGCCGGCCAGCGCGTTGTATTGCTGCAGCAAGAAATCGAGCGTGACCGTACCGACATTCAGCGTTTTGCCGCAGAGCTGGCAGTGACCAATCGGCGTCTGCAGGAAATGGCGCAGACCGACTCCTTGACCGGCATGCCCAATCGTCGCTATGCCATGGATCGTTTGCAACAGGAGTGGGCCGAGGCGGTGCGCACCAATCGCAGTCTCGCTTGCCTGGTCGTAGACCTGGATGGCTTCAAGGGTATCAATGACAGCAACGGCCACGATATTGGCGATGCGGCCCTGCGCATGGCTTCGACGGCCATGAAAAACGCACTGCGCGTGAATGACGTCGTATGCCGAACCGGTGGCGATGAGTTTCTGGCGATCTGCCCGGACACCTCGCTTGAAGCCGCTTTGGTCTGCGCTGATCGCGTTCGCTCTGCCGTGGCCGCAGCCCGGATTCCCTTGCCAATAGGCGAACTAGGCATGAGCGTGAGTATTGGTGTGGCCATCCGCGAGAACGATATGGCTGGCCCGGATGCCTTGGTCAAAGTAGCGGATCAGGGCGTATATCTGGCCAAGGATGCGGGCCGCAATCAGTACGCGGCTGTTCAGGCGATGAAGTAAGTTCAGGGCGGCCAGGGGCTAAAAACACCCCGATAGTCTAAAAACGATGTTGAATCATTCGAATAGGTCGTTTTTGTAAGGGTTTTTCTTACAAGAATGACTGGGTTGATTGCGACAACAAATAGACAAAAGCATCGATATTTCTTCTTGCGACTTCCTGTGAGAATGGGTTCACTGCCGCAGAGGGATCCGATTGGGTACCTCAGAGTGCGGCTCCATTACTCAGGAGTGCACGAT
>DATJIB010000028.1:0-4530 GCA_035493575.1 Rhodocyclaceae bacterium
ACCAACTGGGTAATGTAGATAACGCCCTTAAGGTTGGTATCGAAGACGCTTTCGATATCCTCTTCCGTATAAGCCGCAAAGGGTTTCGCCACAAAGATACCGGCGTTATTGACCAGAATATCAACCTGACCGAACTGGGCAATCGCCGTGTCGAATACTCGCTGCGCGGTAGCCTTCTTGGAAATATCACCATCCACCGGCACGAACTTGCTGCCGAGACGTTCGGCTACTTTTTGCAGATGCGACAAAGTGCGTGCGTTGCCCACAACGTTGTAACCCTGCTTCACATAAGCCTCGACCACGGCCAGACCAATGCCGCTCGAAGCGCCGGTGACCACTACTGTTTTGTTTGCTGATGCCATTTCCATCTCCTGATAAGTAAGCCCACAACCGATATGGCTGTGGTGTGAGACGGACTTTACTTATGTCGAACATGATGATAAATACAGGTTTATGCAAATTACTTAATACACCATGTAATCAATGAAACGACAATTTGACGACATCCTGCTGGGCAGCATTGAGCTGTTCTGCCTTGCCGCAGAGCTAGGGAGCTTTACGGCTGCAGCCGCCATGGCTGGCGTCACACCGGCCGCAGTCAGCCGCTCGGTCTCACGATTGGAGCAGCGTCTGGGCGCGCGCCTGTTTGTACGCACCACGCGCCAGATCAAACTCACTGACGGTGGCCAGGCTTATTTTGCGCAATGTCGTCAGGCGCTCACGCAACTCGTCGATGCTGAAAGCGAAGTCACCGGCAAGCAAAGTGCACCGGTCGGGCAGATTCGCATCAGTCTGCCGGTGCCCTATGCGCATTACCGTGTGCTGCCCTTGTTGCCAGAATTTCGGCGGCGCTATCCCGAGGTCACGATAGAAACCAATATCAGCAATCGCAATATCGACTTTGTTGCCGAAGGCTATGACCTGGCCATTCGTGGTCGCCTGCCTGAGGATTCCAATCTGATTTCACGCAAGCTTGGAGATTCGCCGCTGACCATCGTCGCCACACCGGAATACCTCAAACGGGCCGGCACGCCGAAAACGCCGGAGGACTTGGCCAAGCACGATTGCATACAGTTTGAGCTGCCCAGCAGCGGCCGCGACATTCCCTGGCTGCTACGACAAAAGGGCGAGATTATCGAAGTCCCGACCCAAGGCGGTTATCGCGTTTCGGACGAATACCTGAGTGCGGTGACGCTAGCGCGCAATGGCGCCGGCCTGTTCCAGACCTACCGCTACATTGTCGAAGCCGATCTGCACGCCGGCAATCTGGTTGAAGTACTGCAACCCTATGCCGGCGCTTCACGCCCCTTCACCCTGCTCTATCCGCATGGCAGGCATCTGCCATTGCGGGTACGCGTCTTCATCGATTTTCTGATCGATAAATCACAGCACTGAAAACACCTGCATCAGGTTGCCAGGTTTTGTTTATTCCGCGCTGGCAAAGCCGAGAACGTCACAGCCCCGATCACCAAAGCGCCACCGAAGAGCTGCGCATGATTGGGCATATCGCCGCTGAACGCCGCGATCACCATTGAGGCCACCGGCACCAGGTTCAGGAAAATCGCTGCCTTGGCCGCGCCGAGTTTGGCAATGCCTGCGTTCCAGAATAGATAAGCCAGCACGCCACCGCCTACCGACATGGCCAGCAAAGCGCTGCCCGCATGCATGCTCGGCACCACAAAACTTTGCCCGCTGACGACAGCAACCAGCGTCAAAGCCACGGCGCCCACCGTCATGATGCCAGCCGTGCTCGCCACGCCGCTGACATCCTTGGGCATCAACTTGCGTACCAGCACGTTATAGAACGCCCAACTCAGATTCGCGATAAACAGCAAGGCATCACCACGTGCAATGTGCACTTGGGCGCCGGCACCGAGCACCACAATCGCTACGCCGATCAAACCAGCTGGAAAGGCAATCACCTGCCGCTGAGTTGGCTGGTCACCCAGAACAAAATAGGCAATCACACTGGTGAGCAAGGGATTCAGAGCCATGATCAGCGCGCCATTCACAGGCGAAGTGCTGGCCATGCCGAGAAAGAAGAACAGGTTGAAGCCGAACACACCAACCAGCCCGAGAGCCAGATAGGTTTTGCCATAACGTAAAGGTACGCGCTCGCCGCGTCCAAAGGTCAGCGCGAGCATGATCAGCGCCGCGATAACGTAACGGTCAGCGCCGGCAACAAAAGGATGCATTTCGGCCAGTACTGGCTTGGCCAGATTGAAGTTCGCTCCCCACTGGATCGCAGCAAGAGCGGTCAGGATATAGGTCGTCAGCAGGCTCATGGCACTTCCTCTAATCTTATGTAAAACTAATGAGCATCGAATATTTACACGCTCAAATGCTAGAATCAAACGAGTCTTTCTGAGGATGGTCGATAGTTTTTCTAATGAGCCGCCGTATCCTGCCCCTACGGGGCCTGCAAGCACTCGAGGCCGCCGCCCGTCACCTTTCCTTTGCCCGCGCGGCCGAAGAACTGCACGTTACACCTGCCGCCATCAGCCAGCATATCAAGCAGCTTGAGGAGCACTTGGGCTACCCGCTGTTCAAGCGCGAGTCTGGACTGCAGCTCTCCGATGCAGCGCAGGGCGTCTTGCATCAACTGGGTAGCGCTTTCGATGGGTTAGAGCGTGCATCGACCCAACTACGCGTCGCCCAAACCAATCGCCCCCTGGTCGTATCACTGCCACCCACCTTTGCCTCACGCTGGCTAATTCCACGTCTGGAACGCTTCCAGACCCAACACCCAGAAATTGATCTACGCCTGCTCGCCTCCACTCGTGTGGTGGATTTTGATGTGGAAGATGTGGATATGGCGGTGCGCTATGGACATGGACGCTATCCCGGTTTGCATGTCGAACGTCTGCGCCAGGAAAACATGCTGGTAGTGGCCAATCCGCGCGTGGCCGCCAATTTGCGCGAGCCAACCGATCTCTGCAATAGCGTACTGCTGCACTACACCACCGCTACTGATCCGATCTTTCCGGATTGGCCTACTTGGTTGCGCAGCGCCGGCGTGACCGTGACAACGCCACTGCGCATACAGGAGTTCGGCGACATCAATCTCGTCATCGAAGGTGCGTTGGCCGGCCTGGGGGCCGGCATGGTGTGGCAAAGCCTGGTCGAAGAACAAATCACCCAGGGACGTTTGATCCGCCTGTTTCCGGAACAGCCCCTAAGCAATGCCTATCACTTCGTATGTCCACCGCAGCGCCTCAATCTGCCGGGCGTCACTGTCTTTCGCGATTGGTTGCTAAGCGAAATCCGTTCTATTTAAGAGCGGCTGCGCGGCAAGGTTCCGAGCACCGCACCTATCGTCACCAAAGCCACCCCGATTATCGTAATCGGCGTAAGGGCCTCACCTAGAAACGGCACCGCCGCAATTGCGGTCACG
This sequence comes from Rhodocyclaceae bacterium, assembly GCA_035493575.1. Classification (GTDB taxonomy): domain Bacteria; phylum Pseudomonadota; class Gammaproteobacteria; order Burkholderiales; family Rhodocyclaceae. Next base: position 3,395 of record DATJIB010000028.1, read on the forward strand.
CCTGGCACCAAGGCCAGCATCAGGCTAGCCTTGTGCGGACCTATGGTGTGATTGGCATAGTTGTAGAAAATGCCCGCCATCGTCGCCGCCACGATGCCTTGATAGAAACCCTGGAAGATCAGAGTGCCCGTCGACACCAAATGCATGGCCTTGGGCAGGAACAAAAAATAGATCGGCAGATAAACCACTGCCCCCAGCCCCACCATCATGGCGGTAGTGTCGATGGGTTTGAGCTGCCAGCGGCGCATCAGCAGTCCGGCAATTGCCCACGACAAGGCCGCGTATAGAAACAGCAAGTCGCCAATCCACAATTTGCTGCCGGCGACGCTGTGCGTAAAGCTCTGTACCCCCATCAAGGCGATGCCAGCCAGTGCAACCAATAGAGCAAACAGCGCGCGGCCATGTGGTCGCTGGCCCAGTATCAACCACGCGATGATGGCCGTGGCAAAGGGAATCCCACCATTCACCAGCACGCCAGCATGCGCTGCCGGTGCATAGAAGAAGCCCATATAACAAGACAAGGCGTAACTAAGACCGCCAAAGAACGTGACCGCGCAATAGTGCAAAAACTTGCGTCTATCAACACGCCGCAACTCGCGAATGAACAGGGGCAGCATGATTAGACCGGCAACGCTGAAGCGCAATGCCCCTAAGTCGAAAGGGGTTAAAGCACTTTTGCCTGCGAGACGTGAAACAATATTGAAGCCCGACCAGCACAGCACCACAATGGCGGCAGCAATAAAGCCACGTGCGATTTTGTCTGGTTCTGCGGTATCGTGTGAAGCGAGTGACAAGATGAGTCGTCCTAAGATGTATCGCAATTAAAGCGAACGACAATATAACTTTTCACCTTCTCAAACTACAGATAATTTTTTGGAGCAAGCATGGCATCCCAACTCGTTACCGCCACTATTGGCAACGTCCCTTATACCGTCACCCTCACCGATGGCGCCCACAAATGGCTTGGCGATGCGACGGCTGAACATGGTGGCGCTTACGCCGGCCCTACCCCACACAGTATTCTTCTTTCGGCACTGGGTACTTGTACCGCAGTCACTCTGACCATGTACGCAGGCCGCAAGACCTGGGGCCTGGAAGGTGTTGAAGTCATTCTGGGTTTTGCCAACGAAGCACCT
>DATJIB010000029.1:0-5756 GCA_035493575.1 Rhodocyclaceae bacterium
GATGTGCGCATTCTGGTGGTCTCCGCCTTGTCCGATAAAGCCACGGCCATCAAGGCTTTGCAGAAGGGCGCGCAGGGTTTTCTCTACAAACCATTTACCGATGAGCAGTTGCTGGAAGCACTCAGCGAACTGGTTGCCGAAGCGTAAGGAGGACATATGGGCGATATTAGTCAAACCGAAATCGACGTATTCCTCAAAGCTGTCGGGCGTTACTTTGAGCAGATCACCACTGAAGCCGCCTCAGTGCAGGGCGCCTATCTGGGTGAGCGTGGTCAGTTGCCGCCAACTTATGACTTCACCGGCATGATTGCCGTGTCCGGCCGTTACGCCGGTTGTATCTATTTTTCGGCGCCGCGCCAGATGATTCGTCATCTGCTCGTGGCGATGCACGAGCCGAATCAGTCGGATGAAAACCTGATCGATGCCGTGGGGGAGATCGCCAATACCCTCGCCGGCAATGCCCGTGCGCATTTCGGCGAACACATGGAAATCTCGGTGCCGATCTCGCTGGCTGGCACGCCAGAACGCATCAAGTCGGCGGTGCGTGCGCGGCCTTATGTGATCAAGGTGAACTGGAAGCAGTATGAAGCCGCCTTGATTGTCGATATCGAGCGCCGGGGCTGATCATGGAATTTGCGTTCATAGGTGGCGACAAAGGGGCGTGGCGAGTGACTGATATGCGCACCGTTTGTGGCGACGAGTTGGCGCCGGTGGATTACGTTGATGTGGTGGATAACATCCCGGCCAGCAAGCCGAGCGAGGGCTGGCTGCTGCGCGGTGTGGTGAGCAATCTGCGTTATACCGAACGGGAAGAGCTCAAGCAGCTGCAGGCCATTCAACCTGCTTTGCAGCGGCCGGAGGCCACCTGTGCCGTACTGATTCCAATCCGCAAGACCGCCGCCTGGTGGGCCTTGCCGCAGGATGAGCGGCGCGCGATTTTCGAGCAGCACTCAATGCATACGCAAATTGGCCTTGAATATTTACCGGCGATTGCGCGCAAATTGCATCATGGCCGCGACCTCGGTGAGCCTTTCGATTTCTTGACCTGGTTTGAGTTTGCACCGCATCACAAGCCCTTGTTCGATGACTTGCTGCGGCGCTTGCGCGCCAGCCTTGAATGGTCGTATGTGGACCGCGAAGTAGAAGTGCGCTTGCTGCGCGCAGCAGCGTAAGCGACTCAGCGCAGCATGAAGAGATAGAGCAGGATCAGATTGAGCACGGCGGAAATGCCGGCAAAAAGTTTCAGGCCCAGATTGGGGTCGCGTTTGAGTAAAGGTGTTTTGCGCGCTACGCGCAAGGGACGATGCGCACCGCGTTCGAGAGCGAGCAGAAACTCCTCGGCGGTTTCAAAGCGTTCCTTGACGTCGCGCGCCACGGCTTTGAGCAGTACCGCTTCCAGCCATTCCGGAATGTCCGGGCGGTAGCGGGTAGGTGGTGTCGGGTCGCCGAATTTCGGTTTTTGAAACGGCTCGATTTCACCGTAAGGGTATTTGCGGGTGAGTAGTTCGTAGAGGGTCACGCCGCAGGCGTAGAGGTCGGAAGCAATCGTCGCATCAGCGCCGGCATACAGCTCGGGCGCCATGTAGCTGGGAGTACCTGGATTGTTGATTTCGTTGAAGTCCTGGCCATCGGAAGCGGCAACGCCAAGATCGAGAATGCGCAGGCGGCCATCGCTGCCCAGATGCACGTTGTCGGGCTTGATGTCGCGATGCACGATATCGAGCCTATGCAGCGCCGACAAGCCCTTGAGCAAGCGTATGCCCAGGTCTTCGACTTCGGGCGGCGACCAGCGCCGTCCCTGTTTCAACCATGCACCGAGGCTGGCGCCTTCATGCCAGCTCATCAGGTAATAGAGATGAGTATGTTGCGGCCATGGCAAGACTTGCGGAAAGGCGGCGTCGGTCACGCGGCGCGCCAGCCATTCTTCGTGCGCCATCGCTGCAATGTCGGCCGGGTCGGCATTCTCACGCAAGGTTTTCAGCACGCACGATTGGCCGCTGCTGGCGATATGTACTCGATAAAGCAGTGTCAGGCGCGACTCATGCAGCACTTCATCGACCACCAGGCCATCGATTTCCTCGCCGATCTTAAGCAGCGGCGGCAATGGCAGCGCCTGTGCGCGCGCAATCGAATCGCGCAGCCGTTCCGTCGGCACATCCTTGACGTGCAGCACTACCGCGGTGCAGTTGTCCTGGCTGCCAGTGTCTTCGGCAATGCTGGCCAGGCGTGTGGCCGCTTCCTGCGGATCAGATTGTCCGCTCAGCAAATCCAGAATGCGTTTGTCGCCGAGGCGGTTCCATACCCCGTCGGAGCAGAGCATGAAAATGTCGCCGGTCTTCAGTTCGCCTTCGCCGTAGTCAATCGCTACCGTCGCATCCAGGCCGACCGCGCGCGACAGCACGTTGTCGAGTTCAGGGTGATCCCACACATGATCGTTGGTGAGCTTGGTCAGCTCGCCATCGCGCAGGCGATACAGGCGCGAGTCGCCGACATGGGCATAGGTGTAACGGCTGCCGCGCAGTACCAGGGCGGTCAGCGTGGTCGCCATGCCGACATTCTGTTTTTGTTTTTGCGCTTGCGAGTACAGCCAGCGATTGAGGGCCTGCAAAACCATGTCCAGGGCTTTGGGAATCGCCCAGGTATCCGGCGTGGCGTAATAGTCCGAAAGCAAACCGCGCACGGTGAACTCGGAAGCCTCACGTCCGTTGGCATGGCCACCTACGCCATCGGCGACAGCGGCCAGCATGCCCTTATTTTCCAGATCAGCACCCTCGGGCACAACAAAGCCGTAGTAGTCCTCGTTGCGCGGACGCGGGCCGGTGAGCGAGGAGTAGCCGAGCGAAATGTCGAGAGGCATAGGGTGGCTGGTCAGTGGGCAGAGAAAAAGATTTGCCGAAGCATAGCGGGATTCCCTGGGTTTGATCTCACACCCCCGGCCGGGTGGTATGCCGCGATAAGCTGCGGAGTGATGACTCAGGGAATCCCGCTATGCCCCGGCATCGAAACGATGCGCGGGGATACTGCTTTAAATCTTGGCCGAAGTCAGGTGCGGTGCGCCCCAAGTGGTGCGCCAACGCGTCTTGACTGCGGTCAGGCCGATCAGAGCCAGAATCGCCAGACCAGCAAAAATCATGAAGCCCAGCATATAGCTGCCAGTAACCTGGCGCACATAGCCGAGCGACGAAGCCAGGTAGAAGCCGCCAATACCACCGGCCATACCGACCAGGCCGGTCATCACACCAATCTCTTTACGGAAGCGTTGCGGCACCAGCTGGAACACCGCGCCGTTACCCATGCCCAAGGCCAGCATCGCGCAGATGAAGACCACCAGCGCCATCCACGCTTGCGGCAGTCCGGCGCCAACCAGCACCAGAAAGAAGGCCGCGACGACGTACACCATGGACAGAGACTTGATGCCACCAATGCGGTCAGCGAGTGCGCCGCCGAATGGGCGGATCAGCGAGCCCGCGAAAACACAGGCCGCGGTGAAGTAGCCGGCAACTTTGGGATCAAGACCGTATTGGGTGTTGAAATAAATGGTCAAGGACGAAGCCAGACCAACGAAGCCGCCGAAGGTAACCGAGTAAAAGAACATGAACCACCATGCGTCCTTGTCTTTGAGCACGACCAGATACTCAGCCATGGTCTTGGCCGGTGGGCATTCAGGTGCGTCCTTGGCCACGATCACGTAGAACACAAACACGATGGCAAGCGGAATCAGGCACATGCCGAATACATTGGTCCAGCCGTAAGCCATGGCCAAGCCTGGGCCGACGAGGGCGGCGATGGCCGTACCCGAGTTGCCCATGCCGGCAATACCCAGCGCCTTGCCTTGATGCTCAGGCGGATACCAGCGCGAGGCCAGCGGCAGCGCCACTGCAAACGCAGCACCGGCTACACCCAGGAACACGCCGAGCAGCAGCGCTTGTTCATAGCTGTGAATGCCAAAGTGCCAGGCTACAAACAAAGCTGCCATCACAATGATTTGGCCAATCACGCCGGTCATTTTGGGTTTGAGGTGATCAACCAGCATGCCCATGACAAAGCGCAGCAATGCGCCAGCCAAAACGGGTGTGGCGACCATGAAGCCTTTCTGTGCGTGAGTGAGGCCAAGGTCAGCAGAAATCTGCACGCCGAGTGGGCCGAGGATGACCCACACCATGAAGGCCAGATCAAAGTACAAAAACGCAGCCAGCAGGGTCGGGGCGTGACCCACTTCGAGAAAGGATTTTTTATTCATGATTAAAGTGTAATGAAAGAGGCTTGCACCTTCCTTAGCAATGCCTGTGCCATGGCGGTGCCTGGAATGCCGTTACTTGTAGAAATGCGCCTGTTATCAGTGCATCAGCGCACGCTCTTGTCGCATTTTTATAAAAAATGGATGCAAAAAGCCCCAAATAAATTGTGCATTTTCAGTGCAACTTTTTTGTTTTTGCACCAATAGAGGGCGTTTCGCTTTGCTTTGGTGAGGCTAAAACCCTTGAAATTCATGGGTAGTGCACGATTTCGTGCGTGGCACATGGATTGCTTAGTAAAGAGCCGAAGTCTTCGTGAAGTGATGCGGAAGTCGATCACCCAGCGATTCAATTATTCAGCGTTGTAGTGAGGAACCACGATGGAAAAACTAAAACTAGTCATGATCGGCAACGGGATGGCAGGCTGCCGTACCCTGGAAGAGCTGCTCAAGCACGCGCCTGATCTGTATGACATCACCGTCTTCGGTGCCGAACCGCACCCTAATTACAACCGCATCCTCTTGTCGCCCGTGCTCGCCGGCGAGATGGGCGTGCGCGACATCATTCTGAATTCGCTCGACTGGTACAAGGAAAACAATATCAATCTGCACCTCGGTAAAAAGATCGAGAAGATTGATCGCGTTAACCGCACCGTCATTGCCTCTGATGGCACCAAGGCAACATATGACCGTCTGTTGCTGGCCACCGGTTCCTCGCCTTTCATCCTGCCAGTGCCAGGCAAGGACTTGCCCGGCGTGATTGGTTACCGGGATATCGCTGACACTGACTTGATGATTGAGTCAGCGCGCCTGCATAAGCATGCCGTGGTGATCGGCGCCGGCTTGCTTGGCCTGGAAGCCGCCAACGGCCTGGCCCTGCGCGGCATGGATGTGACCGTGGTGCATATTGCCGACTGGATCATGGAGCGTCAGCTCGACAAGGCATCGGCAGACATGCTGCAAAAATCGCTTGAAGCCAAGGGCATGAAGTTCATGCTCAATGCCTCAACTTCCGAATTGGTGCAAGGTGAGAGCGGTCGCGTCTGCGCCATCAAGTTCAAAGATGGCACCAGCATTCCAGCCGACCTCGTGGTCATGGCTGCGGGTATTCGCCCGAATGGCGAGCTGGCCAAGGCTGCCGGCATTCATACCAATCGCGGCGTAGTCGTCAATGACACCATGCAAACCTATGATCCACGCGTGTATGCCGTGGGTGAATGCGCCGAGCACCGTGGCATTGCTTACGGTCTGGTGGCGCCACTGTTCGAGCAAGCCAAGGTATGCGCCAATCACTTGGCCATGCACGGCATTGGCCGCTATCAAGGTTCGGTGACCTCGACCAAGCTCAAGGTGACCGGTATCGATGTGTTTTCCGCTGGTGAATTCATGGGCGGAGAGGGCACGGATGAAATCCTGCTGCAAGATCCTTCCGGCGGCGTGTACAAAAAGCTGGTGCTCAAAGACGACAAACTGATTGGCGCTGTTATGTATGGCGACACCTCCGATGGCGCCTGGTACTTCC
>DATJIB010000030.1:0-3969 GCA_035493575.1 Rhodocyclaceae bacterium
GACCGGTGAAATCCTGCCCGAGCCACGTGAAGTCTTGAGCGAAAAGTTCAGCGAGCCAGTCGCAGAAATGGTGCTGGGGTTGGTGCGGCTTAAGGGTTTGCGTTTGATGACGCGAGGCAATGCCTCGGCGGCTGATCTCAAGGCGCAAACGGAAGTGCTGCGCAAGATGCTGCTCGCCATGGCTGAGGATGTGCGCGTGGTCATGCTGCGCCTGGCCAGCCGGACCCAGACATTGCGTTATTTGACCGAAGCGGCGTCTCCATCAGGGCGCGAGAATTTGGCGCGTGAAAGCCTGGAGTTGTATGCACCGCTGGCTAACCGTCTGGGTGTATGGCAGCTGAAATGGGAGCTGGAGGATTTGTCCTTCCGCTTTCTCGAACCAGCCACTTATAAGCGCATTGCCAAGATGCTGGATGAACGCCGCCTTGAGCGCGAGAGCTTTATCGAAAGTGCCGTGGCACGCTTGAAGCGCGAGCTGGCAGCGCAAGGTATTCAGGCCGAGGTCTATGGTCGGCCCAAGCATATCTACAGTATCTGGAACAAGATGCGCGGCAAGGACCTGGAGTTTTCCGAGGTGTATGACGTGCGTGCTTTGCGCATCATCGTCGATGAGGTGAAGGACTGTTATACGGCCTTGAGTCTGGTGCATCAGATTTGGCAGCCGATTGCCAAAGAGTTTGACGACTATATTGCGCAGCCCAAGGGTAACTTCTATCGTTCCTTGCATACCGCCGTGATGGCTGAAGATGGTCGCGCGCTCGAGGTGCAGATCCGCACCCATGAAATGCATCAGCACGCCGAGCTAGGCGTGGCGGCACACTGGCGCTACAAGGAGTCGGGCACTTCGTCGCGGGCTGAGGGCGTTTATGAAGACAAGATTGCCTGGCTCCGGCAGCTGTTGTCATGGCGCGATGAAATCACCGATAGCAGTGAGTGGGTGGAACAGTTCAAACGTGCATCGCTCGATGACACCATTTATGTGATGACGCCGCAAGGGCGCGTATTCGACTTGGCACGCGGCGCCACGCCGGTGGACTTCGCCTATCGCCTGCATACTGATCTTGGCCATCGCTGCCGCGGCGCCAAGGTTGATGGACATCTGGTGCCTTTGAATACACCGCTTGCCAACGGTCAGAGTGTCGAGATCATTACTACCAAGACGGGCGGTCCGTCGCGTGACTGGTTATCTCCAGCCCAAGGCTATATCGCCACCTCTAAGGCGCGGCAAAAGGTCAAGCAATGGTTCTCGGCCCAGGAAGAGGCTGAGTTGCTGACGCAAGGACGCGCCGTGGTCGTTCGCGAATTGCAGCGCGAAGGGCAGACCCAGATCAATATTGAAGATCTGGCGCAAAAGCTCGGCCTGAAAAACAGCAACGAGTTGTACCTGGAAGCCGCGCGCGGCGAGATCGGGCCACGCGCGCTGCATGTGGCGCTGCATCCTGAGGAAAACGAGGCGCCGGAAGCGCCGCCTGAAATTCAGACCCGTCGCAGCAAGGCCAGCACCGGTCAGGTCCTGATCGTTGGCGTGGACAAGTTGATGACGCAGTTGGGCCGTTGTTGCAAGCCCGTCCCGCCGGACGAGATTGCCGGCTTTGTGACCCGTGGCCGTGGTGTCTCCATCCATCGCACCGAGTGCGGCAACTTCCGCAATATGATCACGCGCAATCCGGAGCGCCGGATCGAGGCAACCTGGGGTGATAGCCAGTCAGCCGGTATTTATGCCGTCGACCTGAAGGTGGAGGCAACGGATCGCCAAGGTTTGCTGCGGGATATTTCCGAAGTCCTGTCGCGCGAGAAGGTGAATGTGACGGCGGTAAAGACCTTTTCCAATAAAGGCGGCGCCAATATGTCCTTCACAGTGGAGCTGCCCGGCCTGGATAAATTGAAACGCATCTTGACCCTCCTGCACGATGTGCCCGGCGTCATGAGTGTGCGACGTGGCTGACGGGTGCTGATAAAACAGCTATTCTGAATGCATAGCAGACGGTTTCTTGGTTTTGGGCTTGAGGGTTAAGGGCGACTATGCCTATCTTGGCGTGGCGACGGATAAACCGCTTTCTTGATGACTCTCCACTGGTTTTGGCCAGTGGGTTGGCGTTGCTATGCGTGCCAGCACTTGTCATTCTCAGTTGGGCATTGACTGGGCATTGGGAGCGCGACCGCATTGATTCGGCACTGCAGCGGCAGGCACAAGCCACGACACGTCAGATGATTGATGCCGAATTTGATATCGACATCGCCTTCAGTCAAATCAAGAATCTCACCAATTGGGTGGCCGAGGAGGGGCATGCGAGCAAGGCCATCACCACGCCGGCCAGCACCGAGACTGCCAACGAATTCCTGCAACGTCTGGTTGAGGTTTTCAATGTAGATCTGGTCTACGTCATGAACGCGCAAGGTATATCGGTGGCGAGCAGCAATGCCGGTACACCGGCTTCGACCATAGGCGTCAATTACAGCGATCGGGATCACTTTATCTCCGCGATCCAGGGCGTGCCCGGTCGTCAGTTCGCGATTGGCCGCACGACCAAGGTGGCTGGTTTCTTTTTCTCGGCGCCGGTCCTGGATAAAGGCAAGGTCATAGGCACCGTGGCGGTAAAGCTGAATCAGGATCGCTTGATGCGGCAGATCCGGATTTTTGGCGGTTTGGTTTCGGACAGCAATGGCATCGTTGTGATCGCCGAAAATCCGCGCTATATGTTCATGGCGGTGCCGGGTGCAAGTATCGATGATGTTTCAGAGGCCCAGCGGGATAGCCGTTATGCCCGCAAGCAATTTGATACTTTGCCATTGACATCAGCTGGTGTCAGCGGTCACCCGGAAGTCATGTTGCTGGAAAACGAGGCAGTCGTTCTTGGCCAGCAGGCGCTGCCGAGCGAGGGACTGACTGTCTATGTCCTGTCACCGTTTGACGTACTGCAAGATGCCCGGCGTCAGCGCCAGGTCATGTTCTTGAGCGGTTCGCTTGCTGCTGTCGTGCTGGCCTGGGGCATGTGGGCGGCTCTGATTTTCTACCTGCGGGCACGTGATTATCGACGCCGGCTAGAAGTCGTCAATCAGCAACTCTCTGGGCTGAACAGCGAGCTGCATGAACAGGCGACCCATGATTACCTGACCGGCTGTTTGAATCGACGCGCGTTCTCTGCTTTGCTCAGCACTGAACTGGACCGGGCCCAGCGCTACGGTGGTGAGCTCAGTCTGGCTATGCTCGATCTGGACCACTTCAAGCACGTGAACGATACGCGTGGCCATGAGGTCGGTGATTTGGTGCTGCGATTCTTCGTTGATGTGCTGAGCCGCCAGCTGCGCCGTACCGATGTGTTGGCACGCATGGGCGGTGAAGAGTTTGCGCTGCTGATGCCGAATACGGCGATGGCTGAGGCCATGCAGGTGATAGACCGGATGCGTCAGACCATGGAGAGTACGCCGGTAACCGGGCAGGAACCGCCGCTGGTCATAACGTTTAGTGCGGGTGTGGCCGGCTGGTTTAACCGGCAGACTGATCGCGAACTTTTAAGCGCCGCTGACCACGCCCTCTATGAAGCCAAAGGGCGTGGCCGTAATTGCGTTGTTCGCGCCAGTTGAATGTTACTCTGCCGTTTCCTGATCATCAGGCAAGGCTAGGCCGGTCAGTTCATTGAGCAGCAATTCTTGAGCCACGGTGCGATTGCGGCGTGAAGGGCGAATCTCGTATTCGCCTTCGTTATTCATGCTCCATGATTGCGCGTTGTCATTCAGATAGACACGCAGGCCTTCCTTGATCACGCGACGTTTGAGTTTGCTGTCCAGAATAGGGAAGCAGATCTCAATGCGGCGGAAAAAGTTGCGCTCCATCCAGTCAGCCGAGGACAGATAGACCTTCTCCTCACCATCGGCGTAGAAGTAGAAAATGCGATGGTGTTCAAGGAAGCGCCCGACTACCGAATGCACCTTGATGTTTTCAGAGAGGCCTTTGACACCAGGGCGTAA
>DATJIB010000031.1:0-4903 GCA_035493575.1 Rhodocyclaceae bacterium
TGGTGAAGGCATGATTGGCGGTGACGACACGCCCTTGGGCATCAGTCACAACGATCGCTTCGTCGGAGGCCTCGAACACTTCGGCAATCAATTGCCGGTTGCGTTCGGTATGGCGATAGAACACGAACAAAAATGAAGTTAGCGCCAGTGACAGGCAGATGAAGGCCACGCCATACAGAAACGCTTTTACATACCAGCCGTAAAGAAACTCTTCGGGAGAACGACCTATCACGATTAGATAAGGCAGCCCTTCCAGTTTGCGGAATACAAACAGTCGATTGACACCGTCGACCTTGGATACGTTCTCGTAATGGAAAGTGGTCAGGCCGGCACTGATCCCCGCTTTGGCGGGCGTATCGAATTGCTTGCCGATCTGCTCAGGTAAGGCCGGATGGCGTGAGAGCAGGCGTAGGTTGACGTCGAAGAGCGAGACGTTGCTGCGTGGTTCGATATCAAGTTTCTCGAACATCGACTGGAAGTATTCGGTGCGCAAGGCCATTTGCACCACACCACCAAACTCGCCCTTGGCGTTGTACATGGGCCGGCTCAATGTCAGTAGCCATTTATTGGTGAAGCGTGACAGGAGTGGCTCGGAAATGACGAGCTGATTTTCCTTGCTGGCTTTTTGTTGCAGGAAATAGGCGCGATCACCCACAAAAACATTGGGCAGTTCCGCACTGTTGCCGGCGTTGTAAACCACCCGACCTTCTTTGTTGATGACGCGCAGACTTTCCTTCTGCACTTCCGGCGTGTATTGCATCCAACGCTGCAGATCCAGGTTGGCATCAAGCAATTTGCGTGGCTTGCCGTCATTAACCACGGGTGCGTAATCAATAGCGGTCTCGCGCAAGACCACGTCGATTTTTTCGACCGCAGTCATGATCTGGCGGTCAATGACCCGGGCCAGATTTTCCGAGTCGCGTTGAACGGTTTCGTATTCGCGTTTGCGCGAAGCGATCAGATCGCTGAGAAGCAGTACCGCCAGGCCAATGAGTACCAGCAGCAATAATGTACTGGTGAGTAAACGTGGCAGATGTAAGGGGCTGGGGCCAGTCTTAGGTGTCGTACTGTCCGCGTTCAATATGTGTCCCTCGGATGAAATGCATTACGGCGATTTCAGGTGACTCATTCTAACGAATAAGTTTGCGCCGCGCCTTCGTTGGCGCGGCGTTATGGCTTGAGAGTGTGGCTTATACGTTGAAAAGGAAATTCAGTACATCGCCGTCCTTGACGACATATTCCTTGCCTTCCGCACGCATCTTGCCGGCTTCCTTGGCGCCTGCCTCGCCCTTGAAATTGATGAAATCATCAAAGGCGATGGTCTGGGCGCGGATGAAGCCCTTCTCGAAATCGGTGTGAATCACGCCCGCTGCTTGCGGGGCGGTGTCGCCGATATGGATGGTCCAGGCGCGCACTTCCTTGACGCCGGCGGTGAAGTAGGTTTGCAGGCCCAGTAGCTTGAAACCCGCGCGAATCAAGCGATTCAGGCCTGGCTCATCCTGCCCGAGGTCGGCCAGGAACATCAGCTTTTCTTCTTCTTCCAGCTCAGCAATTTCAGCTTCGATGGCGGCGCAGACGGCGACGACTTGCGCTTTTTCGCTGGCCGCATGCGCAGTGACTGCATCCAGATGCGGGTTGTTCTGGAAGCCATCTTCTTTCACATTTGCCACATACAAAACTGGCTTGGCGGTGATCAGGCACAGGGGCTTGATTGCAGCAAGCTCTTCCTTGCTCAAGTCCAGCGCGCGGATGGCTTTGGCTTGATTGAGTTGCGCCACGCATTTGTCGAGCACGCCAACCAGAATCTTGGCGTCTTTGTCGCCGGAGTTGGCCAGCTTCTTGTTGCGCAACTGGGCCTTTTCAACCGCCGTCAAATCGGCGAGGGCGAGCTCGGTGTCGATCACTTCAATGTCGTGCAAAGGATCAACTTTGCCCGCCACGTGAATCACGTTCTCGTCGGCAAAGCAGCGCACCACATGCACGATGGCATCGGTCTCGCGAATGTTGGCGAGGAACTGATTGCCCAGGCCTTCACCCTTTGAGGCACCCGCGACCAGACCAGCGATATCGACGAACTCGACAATTGCGTGCTGAATCTTTTGCGGGTTCACGATCTTGGCCAGTTCGCCCAGGCGTGAATCCGGCACTTCAACAATGCCGACGTTGGGTTCAATGGTGCAGAAGGGATAGTTTTCTGCTGCGATGCCCGACTTGGTCAGGGCGTTGAAGAGGGTGGACTTGCCGACGTTAGGCAGGCCGACGATGCCGCACTGGAGACTCATGGTGGATTCCGAAAAATACTGCGCAAGCGCAAAGACCCCTATTGTACCGCGCGGGGCGCCTTTGACTGCAGTCCCGGGCAGTCGCGGTATGATGCGGCGCATGTTTGCCTCACCGCTCCGCTCTGCCTTTCTAGCCCAGCTTCTGGGAGGGATGGTGGCGTTTTCGCTGATCTACATCAGCTACCGCCCCTTGCTGCAGATGCCGCTGCCAGCTGCTGTGCTGCAAGGCCTGTGCGCGGCTTTCATCAGCTATAAATTCGGCGCGCCGCGCTGGTGGTGGTGGATCAACCTGGCGTTTATGCCACTGGTGGTGGTAGCGCTAGCCCTGCAGATTCCCCCGCTCTGGTATCTGGGTGCGTTTGTGCTGTGCCTGCTGGTGTTCTGGCGTACCGACAAAAGTCGCGTGCCTTTGTATTTGAGCAATGCCACCACCGCTGAGGCCGTGGCCGCGCTGTTGCCCCAGCAGCCTTGCCGGCTGCTGGATATGGGTTGCGGCGATGGACGTTTCTTGCGCCATCTGGCCATTGCTCGGCCCGACTGTCAGTTCACGGGGATAGAGCATGCGCCGGCAACCTGGCTGCTGGCCAAGTTGATTAATCTCGGTCACTCCAATGTTCAAATCCAGTACGGCAATCTTTGGAGACTGCCTCTGAAAGAGTTTGATGTGGTTTATGCTTTTCTTTCGCCAGCCCCGATGTTGCAGCTATTGGACAAGGCCAGACAGGAAATGCAAGCTGACAAGCTCTTGATCAGCAACAGCTTTCCCATTCCAGACCAACTGGCGACCCAGGTTTTAACCCTATCAGATCGCCGCCAAACCCAGCTTTATTGTTACAAGCCAGGTTTAACAACTACTTCTAAGCCACGGAACTAAAGGGTTTTTCTGCTTCAGCTCCGCCCCGTTCGGACAGGTGGCTTTTCCCCTGTCATTTCCATGCATCGCCGTTTGCTCTGATCGCCATAATCCTCTCAGACAAGTCCCACTAGGGGCTGAGGAGGCAACATGGCAGACATTATTTGTGTAATCGGTAACAAGGGCGGCACCGGCAAGACCACCCTCTCTCATATGCTGTGCCAGGGCTTAGGCATTCTGGGGCAGCGCTCGGTCTGTGTTCTGACCGATACCTATAGAGAGCCGCTCAGCCCGGAAGGGCGCCGTTACCTGATTGCCGATGCGCGCACGCGCGAAGCGTTGACCAAGGTGACGGACAAAATCCGCACTCTCAATGCCTGGATGGGCGTGGTTGACGGCGGCGGTAACCGTACCGAAATTGACCGCAAGCTCTACGGCATGGCTGATCTGGTGTTGCTGCCCTTCCGCGATTCGCACGAAGATATCCGCACTCTGATCCGCGATCTGGAAATGTTCCCGCGCGCCTATGCGATTCCAACGCAATGGCCCATCATTCCTTGGCAGCGTGAATCCGCCGAGCGTACGGTGGCTGAATTGCTGGCCCCGTATCACGATCGCATTCTGGCGCCGGTGAATGCTTTCAACGCCACCAAGCTGTTGCTGAAGACTGAAATCGACGGCGAACTGCCCGCCTCCCTGGCAACGGCCTGCTGCAATGTGGCGCGTCAAGTGCTCGACCTGCTGCAGATCACTTTGCCTGAAGTGGCCGAGATGCCGGTGGTGAGCAAGCCTGCTCCGGCCCGTGCAGCCGCGTCTCAGCACATCTATCGTCCGGAAATGGCCGTCGCTTAAAGCCTGCGGCCCATGAGCGACGCCTCCGGCAAGACGCCGCCCGATCCCTTCGAAGCCATCAAGGCCCTATGGGGCAATATGGGCTTCGCCATGCCGGGCATGGTGGCACCTACCTTCGATACCGGGGAACTCGACAAGCGTATTGCCGATCTCAAAGCAGTTGAAGGCTGGTTGCAAATGAATCTGGGCATGTTGCAGACAACAATTCAAAGTCTGGAAATGCAGCGTAATACGCTGGCCGCCATGCAGGCCGGCATGACACCGAAACCAACACAAGAATGACACCACCTGTAGATGAACTGGCCGGGCTGGCAGACCCTGCCACCCAGAAGGAAGCTGCGTCGCTGGCGCAAGACGCTTTCACTCGCGTTTTCCGATTGATTGCCGAAGGTGACGAGGCCGCCGCTGAGCTTGGACTGTCAGTGATCGAAGCACGGGCGCGTGATTGGGCCCAGCAAGGCACAAGTCCGGAGGCGAACACCTTGCGTCTGGCTTTGCTGATCAGCGGTATGGATCAATGGGGTTTGGCGTGGACGCAGGCCTTTGAGCTGCAGGCCTTACCAGGGCTAGGCAAGCTGCTCGGCAATCTGCGCAACCCGCTCGATGCTCAAGCCAGCGCGCGCTTTGAGCAACAGTTCGCCGCGATCGAGGCGCGTGAAGAAAACGCGATCGACTTCAAGATTGATTTGCGCCGCGGTATTCATCTGGCGCTGTGGCACGCCATGATTGCCAGCGAAGATGCTGAGGTGGCGGAAATATTGACGCAGAAACTCGGCAGCCTGATGTTGGCCTTGACTACTACGATGCCGGTGTGGGGTTCGCGTTTATTGGCGGACAGCGTGGCGCATATCCAGATTCGCATGTTGCAAGGCGAATGTGCAACCGAGTTGGCGCAGGATGCAACGCAGAATTTATT
>DATJIB010000032.1:0-6651 GCA_035493575.1 Rhodocyclaceae bacterium
GTCTGTTCCAGACCTCACGCCGTTTCAATGTCGAGATCCAGCCGCAACTGGTGCTGTTGCAAAAAACCTTATTGAATATCGAAGGTCTGGGGCGCCAGCTTGATCCTGAGCTCGATCTTTGGAAAACTGCCAAACCTTTCCTGGAACGCTGGATGAGTGAGCAGCTCGGCTGGCGTGGTTTGATCAAGAATCTCAAAAAAGAAGCGCCGCAATGGGCGCGACTCTTGCCCGAGTTGCCAAGACTGGTACATCAGGCACTCAGTCGCGATGAAGCGGCCCTGTTGTTGAAGATCGAAATCCTTGAAGCACGGAATCAGCGCATGCGCCGCAGCCTGCTCACGGGAGTTCTTGTCGTTATTAGCCTGGTCACGGCCTTGCTGCTGAAACACGGCTGATTTTTTAAGGGGCGGTTCAACATGCTGTTCTGGTTTGTCATCATCTACTGGGCCATTTCTGTCGGCATCGGCCTGTACGCATCAACCAAGGTTCACAACACCAAAGACTTCGCCATCGCGGGCCGCCATCTACCGTTCTATATGGTTACGGCGACGGTATTTGCGACCTGGTTCGGTTCCGAAACCGTACTCGGTATTCCTGCCACCTTCTTGCAAGGCGGCTTGGGCAGCGTGGTTTCCGACCCCTTCGGTTCTTCGATGTGTCTGATCCTTGTGGGGCTGTTCTTTGCGGCACCCTTGTATCGGATGAATCTGCTCACCATCGGCGATTTCTACAAGCGCCGTTTTGGTCGTTCGGTGGAAGTCATCACCACATTGGCTATCGTGATTTCCTATCTGGGCTGGGTCGGTGCCCAGATCACGGCACTCGGTCTGGTGTTCAACGTTGTTTCCGACGGCAGCATCAGCAAGCTGGCGGGGATGTGGATCGGTTCAGGCACCATCCTGATCTACACCGTGTACGGCGGCATGTGGGCGGTGGCCGTGACCGATTTTCTGCAGATGATAATCATCGTTATCGGCATGCTCTGGATCGGCGGTGAGGTCAGTGGCATGGTCGGCGGTGTCGGCGTGGTGATTGAACACGCCAGTGCGGCCGGCAAGTTCAATTTCTGGCCGGATATGGATTTGAAATCGGTGTTGGCGTTTACGGCCGCATGGATCACCATGATGTTCGGTTCCATTCCACAGCAGGACGTATTCCAGCGCGTGCAATCTTCCAAGACCGAAAAGATCGCGGTGTGGGGTTCGGTACTCGGCGGTAGCTTGTACTTCCTGTTCGCGTTTATTCCGATGTTCCTGGCTTATTCAGCGACCTTACTGGAACCGGAAATGGTGGCCGGGTTGATCGATACCGATCCGCAAATGATATTGCCGCGTCTGGTGCTGGAAAAAGCACCGCTGATTGCGCAGATCATGTTCTTCGGCGCCTTGCTCTCGGCCATTAAGAGTTGCGCCTCAGCGACCTTGCTGGCGCCATCGGTAACCTTTACCGAAAATATTTTGCGGCCGGCCCTGGCGCATAAATTCAGCGACAAGCAACTGCTCTTGGCGATGCGTATCGTCACCGTGACCTTCACCATTCTGGTGACCCTCTATGCGGTGAACTCCAAGGCCAGCATTTTCAAGATGGTTGAAAACGCCTACCAAGTCACTTTGGTCAGCGCCTTCATTCCCTTGACTGCGGGCCTGTTCTGGAAGCGCGCCACGCATCAGGGCGCCTTGTTATCAATCTTTGCCGGCATTGTCGTTTGGCTTTCCATCTTGCTCAGCGGCATCGAAGATCCTCTGATTCCCGCGCAGCTGGCTGGCGTTGTCGCAGCCTTCTTCGGCATGCTGATTGGTTCGCTGGCGCCGCAATGGATACGCTGGACGCCACCACATGAGGATGATGGCCACGCTGCCTTGCATCATCATGCCGCTGCCGAAACACATCACACCAGTAGCGCGAGTCAATAGTCCATGCCAACGGGCCAATCCACTGCACTAGCCCGTTCTCTGGCCATCGCATACACCGTGCTGGTCGTGTATGCGAGCCTACATCCATTCACAGGCTGGACCGATTCTGGTGTACCGCTGTTTGCCTTTCTGAGTGCGGATTGGCCGCGCTATTACACACGCTTTGATCTGGCCGTGAATGTGCTGGCCTATGTACCGCTCGGCTTCCTGTGGTTTCCCGTGGTGGCTGCACGGTTGGGCAAGAATGCAGCGACGCTGATCTTGTGCATCCTGCTCTCCGGCTTGAGCGGTACGCTGGAAACCATACAAAATTTCCTGCCCAGTCGCGTCCCTTCGAATGTCGATCTTGCCAGCAATACCCTAGGCGTCTTGCTCGGCACCTTGTTTGCCCAGCGTTGGGGCAGCATTCTCCTGTCTGAGAGCCGGCTGTTGCGTTGGCGGCATCGTCATCTCGCCCACGAGCCTTTTGGCGATTACGGGCTGGTCCTGGTGGGCATATGGCTGCTGATTCAATTAAGCCCAGAGAATTTACTCTTTGGCGCCGGCAATCTGCGCCAGTTGCTTGAACTACCCGCAGCATTGCCTTTCGATGCCGAGCGTTTCAGTCGCCTCGAAGGCTTGATTGCGGTGATGGGCACTCTTAGCATTGCCTTGTTGCTCAGCATCGTCCTCAAGCGCGTACGCTACTGGCATTTGTTGTTGCTCATCGCCGCCGCCGCCGCCATTCGTTCGTTTGCTTCCGCCTTGCTCATTGCCCCGGACGATTTTGATCACTGGATTACGGCAAGCAACCTGAGGGGGGTTGGACTGGGTCTGGTGATTGCCTGGCCGGCTCTGTATTTGAAATCTGGCGCCCGCCAAACCCTGGCTGCTTTGATTGTGATGGCGACGACTGGGCTGGTGAATATCGCGCCTGACAATCCTTACCTCTTGCAAGCCGCACAGGTTTGGCAGCAAGGTCACTTTCTCAACTTCAACGGCTTGACGCGGGTAGTGTCTACGTTGTGGCCGTTCATGGTCATTGTGTTTCTGATGCGGCGTCCGGGCCAGGCAGAAGTGTCCTGATTCAGGCAGCGGCGCGTTGTAGTGTGAGTGTGAATGCAACGCCTTCCGCAACGTTCTCGGCCGTAATCGTTCCACCCATCTTGGCCATATAGGTTTTGGCAACAAACAAGCCTTGCCCACGGCGCTCGCCATTGTCGTGACCCTCGCTATCCGAGACGCCATACTCGAAAATCTTGTCGAGCATGTTGGCATCAATCGCCGGCCCTTGATTGTGAATGCGGATCAAGACCACGCTTTCGGCTTCTTCCAGGCTGACGACAATCGGGCTGCCGGGCAGGCGGTAGCGGTCCGCGTTACGCAATATATGCGTGACCACATCCTCCAGTGAAAACTCATCGGCGCGTGCAGGCATGGCAAGTTCGGCGGGAGTGAACTGCACATTGTCTATGCCGGCAAAGGGCGCGTTGGCGGCAATGTGCTGCAGGAATTCGTTGAGATCAATAGCGCCGAGTTGCAAGGTTGCCGCTTCCAGCGCTTCGCTTGGAGAGGCGGTGCCATAGAGCACGCGTACTGCTTGCTGCATGCGCTGTACATAGCGATGACTGGTGTCGTTGCTATCAGGATGCAACACCATCAATGATTGCAGCGGTGACATGATTTCATGCCCGACCGCTTGCCACATATCGCGCTCCTGCTGAGCGCGGATATGTTCGCGCTGCACGTCATCCTTGACGCGCTGCAGCAGGTCATCAAGACCGCTGGCGAGAATCCCCAATTCATCACGACCGCGCAGATCGCTCAAATCAAGATCCGAGAGGCGGTGCTCAACGCGCGCATCCTGAACGTTGTATGAGACCGCCGCCGCACGCTTGGTCAACACGGCAATGCGCCGGATCAAGCCAATTTCAATCAGCAGCCAGGCCAGCACAATCGCTGCGAGCATGGCGCCAACAAACCACAGCATGCGGGTGGCCACAATGCTGATGCTGCGGTCTATGCTGCGCACATCGCCGCTCAGCACCACTTCATAACTGCCTACTGCGGTGCGAATGACTTCGCGTCCTTCGAGCGGGTTCGTATAGCCATCCACTGGTAAATGACGAACCAGTTTGTGCAGCCACGGCGACAAGGTTTCGTCTTCCTCATCGGCTTTGAGGGTGATGGGCTTTTGCGCCAGTTTGTTGCCATTGAGCTTGCGGATATGCAGTTGCTCACCCGGCAACAGGGTTTGCGCCAATCCGTTCAGGGAGAGTGGTGGTGTCGCGCTGGGCGCATTGCTGTCGAACAGCGGGGCGCTGGCATTCGGCCCGAACATTTCAAGGTGTACCTTGATGTCGTTCAGATCCGCCGGCGGCCACGTGGGCAGGCGTTTCAGAAACAGCTCGGCGGTGAAGGCTTCAACCGGCAGGCGGATCGAGAAATAGGCGCGCTTGAGGCAACCGGTCTCAGCCTGCGGGTCTACACATTGATTGCCTTGCCATAGCCAACCACGAAAATCGCGTACTGGGCGCGCCATGCTGGGCAGCAGGGTGGCGAACTCACTGGCTTCAGTGTCTGTAAAACCAGTCAGGCGGCCGCGCAACATGCCACCGCCGACAACATTCTGCGCTTCGAAGGGCGCAAGCCACTGGCTGTGGGTGCCGCGCATATCCAGGCTGACGCGGGCACGATGCACGCTGCCGATATCGGTCTGACTGCCTTCGTGGCTCACCAGTGTGCCATCCGCAAAACTACCGACCAGATAGATGAAGCCTCCCGCATAAGGATTACTGCCGATGGCGACGCACAGAGAATTGCCATTTTCGTATTGCACCGAGCAACCTGCCATTTCGACGGCTTGCTGGGCTTTGTTCAGTTCATCAAAGTCGAGTGCCGCATAGGGCAAGACCAGGGGGCTGAGAGGCGTGACTGCTCCACCCTGTGCATCTGGATTGAGTAGGGCCAACTGGCCGGCCGGGTGGCGCAGGCGCGCCATGATTTCGGCCTGTGTCTTGCGGAAGCTTTGCTGGTAGTTATCGTAGCTGCGCTGCTTTTCTTCCTTGAGCAGGGCAATGGCCAAGCCCAGGGTGGCAGCGATCAGCAATACAAACGCGCTGCGGAAAAGTATGCGGCGCCGGAATGATGCCAGTCCCAGGCCAGGCAACTTGGGCACGCTCAGATGCAGGCGCTTCATCGGGACTTGGCCTGCGACTGATTGACCCAGCGGAAACCGCGCATGGGCACGTTCTCAATACCGTCGAAGTCCGGATCAATTTCGCGGAAGGCTTCACGAATAGTGCTCACGTGCTTACGCACATTGTCGCGATTGCGGCCGCTTTTGACGACATCGAATAGATCGTCATAGGAAACCACTTCGCCGCGTTGCTGATACAGCGTGGCCAGAATGCGCTGCGCGGTCAGGGGCAGATTGATGCGCTCGCCACGCCAGGTCGGGGTGCGTTGCCACAAAGGGTCGAGCATCAGTTCGTGGTCGTTGGTGTTGGCCACCTCAGGCGCTGCAGTTGTCTGGCGATTGCGGGTGGCGCGCAGGATGTCGAGGAAGGTGTCGATGAAGTCGGCTTCCTCAAACGTGGTCTTCTGCAGATAGTCCCAAGCGTCCAGCGCTTTCATGATGCTGCGGTAGATGGCCGCCGGCATGGCTGAAACCACCAGCACCGGCGTGCCTTGGCGGTCCTTGTTGATTGCGTTGATGAGGGCAACGCCGGCATGGCGTTCGCGCCCCAATTCGATGTCCAGCACCACCAGGGCATACGGCTCCCGCGCCAGGGCGGCTTCGGCGTCGTCGCGGTTGAACCATTGATCGACCTGTATTTCCGGCTTGGCGGCGCGTATCCAGCCGGCCAGCTGGTTGCTGGTGGGCAGGTCATCTTCGATTACGGCTACCTTGATCATGGATGCTCCATAGGGTTGGGCGCGGGTTTGGGCCTGAGTGCCCGGCAGTGATTATCGGCGAAGCCGCAAAAACCGGGTGTGAGTTTTTCTTCCGCGCCCGGAGTCTTCCTGCGCCGATTGTGACGAGACCCACCCCGCCTCTGCATTGTTCGCTCCGCGCCGACTGAGAAGAATGGGTACCAGAGACGGCGCACAAGAAAAACGCCTCTCGCAGCACCCGATCAATCATCTAGTGGAGGAGTTCATCATGGTTTCACGTTTGAAAGTCATCAGCGAAAAAATTCGCAACCTGTTCCGCAAGTCGGCCCCAGGCTTTGCCACCGAATTCGAAGATACCGAAATGCAGGCGCCGCAATATGGCATGCCACGTATCGATCTGAAGCCCTACGTTCGGCCTTTGCTCATCATCGGCGTGGTCGGCGCCGCCGGCTACGGCATCTACAAGCACCCACCGCTGCAGAGCGTGGCGCGTGGTGATGTGGGTGTGCGCATCAATCAACTGACCGGCAGTGTCAGCGAGTTTCGTGAAGGCAGTGTGATCGTGATCCCCGGCTTCCAGGAAATGCGTATTTATTCCTTGCGCGATCAGCTGTATCGCCCAGAAGGTATGGATAGCGCCGAAGGCAAGTCGCCACTGCAATCATTAGAAGGCCTGTCCCTGGGTGTTGATCTGTCGGTACGTTATGCCCTCGACCCCAACAAAATCACTTCGATCTACAAGAACCAGCCTGCCAATGTCGGTCTGGAAGTGGTGGAGCCAGCCGCTCAAGGCGTGATCTACAAAATCTTTGCGCGTTATACAGTGCGCGAAATCTTCTCCAGCAAGCGCGCTGAAATTCAG
>DATJIB010000033.1:0-9889 GCA_035493575.1 Rhodocyclaceae bacterium
GAATGGAAATCGCCGACTGCCTGCCTTCAACCAATGTCATGGACCATCTGCTCGACGCTGTCTGCGTGGTCGACGTTGAAGGGCGGTATCTATACGTCAACACGGCATTCGAGCAAATCTTTGGCTATGCCCCTGCCGAGATTTTGGGGCGGCGCATGGTTGAGTTGATCCTGCCGGAAGACCGGGCGCGTACACTGGATATGGCGGCCGGCATCATGGCTGGGCAGCCGGTACGGAATTTTGAAAACCGCTATGTGCGCAAGGATGGACAGATTGTGCACATCATGTGGTCGGCGCGCTGGTCCGAGGCCGATCAGGCAAGGATAGCCGTGGCGCGTGATGTGACCGAGCTTAGGCGCTCCGAGGCCATGCAGATGGCTTTGCATACGATCTCGAATGTCGCGAACTCGTCCGAGGATCTTGCGTCGCTGTTTCGGCAGATCCATAAAATCCTGAATGAGCTCATGCCGGTAGCAAGTTTCCTGGTCGCCTTTTATGATCAGAAAACACGTGCATTTAGTTTTCCGTACTACAGCGATTTACGTGGCGAGGTGGGCCCGCCGCAGGGGTGTGCAACGGATTCATTTCTTGCCGAAGTAGTCCGCACTGGGCAGGTTCTACTGGTCAGCCCGGAAGATCATGAGAATGTGCCGGAGAGTCAGCAAGCCAATCGCGAACAACGTGCATTTAGTTGGCTAGGCGTGCCGCTGCAAGGGCAGGTCGACATCGTCGGGGCGCTGGCGATTCAATGTGATCTGACTGTTCTGCGTTACTCAAGTGGTGATGTCGATCTCATACAGTTTGTTGCGACTCAAGTTGCTACTGCAATCTTGCGCAAGCAGATGCTGGATCGCTTGCAACACAGTGCGCTACACGATCAACTGACTGATCTGCCCAATCGCAAACTGTTCCACGACCGCTTGCAGACCGCAATGGCCTTGGCCAGGCGTGACCAGATGAGATTGGCGCTGCTCTATCTCGACCTCGATCTGTTCAAGCAGGTGAATGACACTTATGGTCATGCCATAGGAGATTTGCTGCTGCAGGAGGTGGCTATGCGTTTGCGGAAATGCGTCCGGGACTCGGATACGGTAGGGCGTATTGGCGGGGATGAATTCCTGTTAATGCTGAACGGGATTAACTCCCCGCTTGACGCGCAACTCGTTGCCGAGAAAGTCACCAGCGCGCTATGCCTACCCTTCAACATGGCCGGGCAGCAGCTCCTGATCTCGCCTAGCATTGGGATTGCGCTTTACCCAGAGCATGCAAATGATCATCTGGAGTTGATTCAGAATGCGGATCAGGCCATGTATCGTGCCAAAAAGGCCGGCGGCAATACATTCCATATGGCTTAAACGAAAAAGCCCTTGAGCATTGCTCAAGGGCTTTGGTTTGGGGCGCTTTGACTTAGACGCGATAAACGCTGACCGCAGCCTTGATGGCCATGGCCATTTCGTCGAGCTGGCGTGCGCCATCGGCGGTGTTGGCGGACTCTGCTGAGTTTTCTTCAGCCATTTGGGCGATGCGTTCGACTTCTTGAGCGATGTGGGTGGAAGCAACGCTCTGTTCCTTCACCGCATCGGTAATTTCGCTGACCATGCCAACCATGTCGTTGGCGCCAGTCTGAATCTTACCGATGGCATCACCAGCGCTGCGTGCCGATTCAACACCCGCAGAAACGGCAGCCACTGCATCATCCATGCTGCGCGAGGCGTTGATCGCGCCGTCTTGAACACGGCCCAGCAGGGTGGCGATTTCTTCGGTCGACTTGGCGGTACGCTCAGCCAGCTTGCGCACTTCGTCGGCAACCACCGCAAAGCCGCGACCTTGTTCGCCGGCACGAGCGGCTTCGATTGCGGCATTAAGTGCTAGAAGGTTGGTTTGATCGGCCACTTCCTTAATGACAGTCACGGTCGAGGAGATGGTTTCACCCAGGGTCTTCAGGTTGTTGATGGCATCAGCCGAGGTGCGGACGGTTTCTGCAATGTGAGTCATGCGATCAACGGTGGCCAGAATAACGTCAGCGCCTTTCTCGGCTTCTTTGCCGGAGGTGCTTGCATGCGCACCCACTTCACTGGCGCGTGAAGCAATGTGATTGACGCTGACAGTCATTTCTTCAATGCTGGCGGCCATGCCTGATGCAGAATCGCTTTGTGTCATCGAGCTGGAAGAGATTTCACCCGCGGAGCGAGCCATGCCAGCAGCCGCTTGGTAGACACTATCAATACGCTCTTGAATTTCACGGAAGCTCTGTTGCAGCTTGCCGAGCAGGCCTTCGTAGGCTTGCACGGCTTGGCCGATCTCGTCGTTGCTGGTGAGGTTCAGACGATGGGTGAAATCCAGATTCTGGGTGGTGCTGACCATCGAGTCACGCATGGCGCCGATAGGGGTAGTGATTGAGCGGCCGATCATGAAACCTACGACAGAAACCACGACAATCATTACAACAGCAAAACCAATACTAATTAGCTTGGTATTGTTGAACTCGGCCTCACTGCGCAAGGCAGCAGCGTTTGCTGCGTCTTCATTGATCTTAATGACTTTACCCAGACTGTCAGTCAAGGCACCGCGCTTGGCCGTGGCCTCTTTACCCATGAGCGCCTGTGCGGTGGCCTTGTCACCCGAACGTGAAGCAGCCATGACCTTGTCGGCAAACTCGCCGTAGCCGGCAAATGCTGCCTTGGTTGCCGCCATTGCTTCTCGGTCAGCATCGTTTGTGATGAGGTTTTTTTCGTAGTCGGCTAAGTTGCTGAGAACGTCCTTCTTAAATTGAGAGATACGATCCGCCTGTTTATCCATGTCTTTTTCGTCAGTGGCAAGCACATGGCGATAAACCACTGCATGCATGACTGTGGCATCGCGCTGGATAACGGAGAGTTTGGCCAAGCTTGGAACGATGTTTTTATTGAGGCCTTGCAATTCCGTATTGAGGCGGAATTGACCACGAATCGTAATGGCCCCCAGGATGACCAGAGCAATGATAGGAAGAATGACCATCCAGGTTATTTTTTTACTGATCGACATGTATCTCTCCTGTTTTCAAACTACGGGCCAAGCCCAGTATTAAAGCCAATCTACAAGCGTTGCGCATAGTAGTAGCGCTTGCCTTATTGAAGTATAAGGCAAGCTTATTTAAATTTGCTGGAAATGCGAGTGGAAGTTTTGAGCAGGGTCAAACAGTGTGCGAATTGATAATCTGTAGCAACTGCGCAAAGATTTTCGGATTGCCGGCAATGATGTTGCCGCTATTCAAATAATCGCTTTCACCCTTGGCGTCGCCAGCAATCCCACCGGCTTCGGTAATGAGCAAACTACCCGCAGCCATGTCCCATGGCGAAAGACCGAACTCCCAGAAGCCATCAACGCGGCCGCAAGCGACCCAGGCCAAATCCAGTGAGGCTGCGCCAGGGCGACGCAGACCGGATGTTTTTTGTGACAACTCCTTGAAGATAGACAAGTATTGGTCAATCTTGTCGAAGTTGCGATAAGGGAAGCCGGTGCCGATCAGGGCGTCGGCCAGCTTGGGGCGATTGCTGACGCGAATGCGCTTGTCATTAAGGAAGGCGCCACCGCCTTTGGAAGCGGTAAACAACTCATTGCGGTTCGGATCGTAGACGACGCCTTGTGTCATGACACCGTTTTGCGCCAGACCGATGGAGACGGCGTATTGCGGGAAGCCGTGAATGAAATTGGTGGTGCCGTCGAGCGGGTCGATGATCCACTCGAACTCTGATTCGCCGGCCACGCCTTCGATTGCGCCGGACTCCTCTGCTAGAATCGAATGCTTCGGATAGGCGTCACGCAGCACTTCGATAATGGCGGCTTCGGCAGCTTTGTCGATCTCGGTAACGTAGTCGCTGTGCTGCTTGGTGGTGACTTTAACCTGGCTCAGGTCAAGGCTGGCACGGTTGATAACTTGGCCGGCGCGGCGCGCTGCCTTGATGGCGATATTGAGTGTCGGGTGCATGTAATTTGGGTTCCGGATAAGGCCGGACAGAGGGCGCAGAAATGCGCAAAGTGCGCCATTTTAATATGAAGTGCGACCAGAAGCCATGCGCCGCGGTCTTAGATTGAAATTACATGCCTGATTCCACCCTGCAACGCATCCGTATTGTTCTCTCTCGCACCAGTCATCCCGGCAATATCGGGGCGGCGGCGCGAGCCATGAAGACGATGGGATTGTCGCGTTTGTACCTGGTTGCGCCCAAGTATCTACCAGAGGAGCAAGCCACGGCCATGGCTTCCGGTGCTGACGATGTTCTTGCAGCGGCAACGGTTTGCGCCTCACTAGAAGATGCGTTGGCGGGAACGGTCATGGCGGTAGCGATGACGGCGCGACGCCGTGATCTTTCTGCTCCCATTGCGTGGATACGTGAAGCGGCCGCAGAAGCTGTAAGTATGACGGCACAAGGTGAAGTGGCTTTGGTGTTCGGTAATGAGACTGCCGGTTTGACTAACGAAGAAACCGCCTTATGCCAGCGTTTGGCCATGATCCCCGCCAATATCGAGTACAGCTCCTTGAATCTGGCGGCCGCAGTGCAGGTTGCAAGCTATGAATTACAACTGGCCGGCTTGGAGATTGGCGCGCCGCCCCCAGTTAATGATGCAGGCTTGCCGGCTACACATGACGAAGTCGAAGGTTTGATCGGGCATCTCGAAGCGGCCTCAATTACCAGTGGCTTTCTCGATCCAAAAGCGCCTAAGCGTTTGATGCTACGGATGCGTCGTTTGTTTGCGCGAGCCCAGCCGGAAAAGGAAGAGGTCAATATCCTGCGCGGCATGCTGTCGGCATTGATGAAAAAGTAGGGCGGGGAGGGTGAAAGTGATAAGGTTATTCCCCTGCTTAATATTGAAATAGTGGAGCTACGGATGTTTAGTCATTTGCGTGAGGATATTGCCAGCGTGTTTGCGCGCGACCCTGCGGCGCGTTCAACCTGGGAAGTCCTGACCTGCTATCCGGGCCTGCACGCGCTGACCATGCATCGTTTTGCCCATTGGTTATGGGGTCTGCGTCTGCGTTGGTTGGCACGCTTTACCTCACATGTCACGCGTTGGCTGACCGGTATCGAAATCCATCCCGGCGCCACTATTGGCCGTCGTGTCTTTATCGACCACGGCATGGGCGTGGTAATCGGTGAAACTGCGGAAATTGGCGACGATTGCACGCTTTATCATGGAGTTACGCTGGGTGGGACTTCCTGGAATAAGGGCAAACGCCATCCCACATTGATGGCCGGGGTAGTCATTGGTGCCGGCGCTAAGGTGCTGGGTCCGATCACCTTGCATCCCGGAGCCAAAGTCGGCTCGAATGCTGTGGTGGTCCGCGATGTCCCCGCTGGCGCAACCGCGGTGGGTATTCCGGCGCGCATCATTGATGCCACCAAGGACCTCGTGCGTGAGGAAAAGGCCGAAGCCATGGGCTTTTCCGCCTATGCCGTGACCAGCAATCAGGATGATCCGCTGGCCAAGGCTATCCATGGTCTGCTTGACCACGCAGTGGAGACCGATCGACGCATCGAGCGTTTGCTCGGACAGCTAGAGCGGGCAGGGGTTGCAGTCGAAGATGACCTCGCTACCGCAGAGAAATTTGACCCGAATTATCTGGGCAAAATAGTTGACTGATTTTGTCGGAAACCGTATAGTTGACTGAAACCATCGGGTATTAATTTATTTAGGGTTTTCATAAGCCTATTTCTGTTTTTACAGATTTTTGCCTGAAACCTGCCGATTGGATGCAGTTGATTGATTTATATGGTTTTGAGTGCGTTTTAACTTTGCGGTAGGCCCAGCCGTAAGCGAGCCACCTCACACTCCCCGACAGGAGCAGCAAAATGCGATTGACCACCAAAGGACGTTTCGCCGTAACCGCGATGATCGACCTCGCCCTTCGTCAGCACGAAGGCCCGGTAACGCTTGCTGGTATCAGCGACCGCCAGAAAATTTCCCTGTCTTATCTCGAACAGTTGTTCGGCAAGTTGCGCCGCCATGAGTTGGTTGGCAGCGTGCGCGGCCCAGGTGGCGGTTATTGTCTGACCAAGCCACTAGAAAACGTGACAGTGGCAGAAATCATTCATGCCGTGGATGAGCCACTCGATGCGACTCAATGCGGCGGCAAGAAGAATTGCCAGGAAGAGCGCACCTGCATGACCCACTCCTTGTGGAGCAATCTCAACGAGAAGATGAACGAGTACCTGAGCTCGGTCAGCTTGGCCGATCTGGTGCAGGAGCATCGTGCCCATCCTGACAACAATGTGCCGTGCACTTCTGTGATCCGTGATGCGCGTATCGCGCGTCAGTCTTGCGCTGACGAAGCGGCTCTCTAAACATCATGTTTGCCCCGGCTTACCTCGACTACAACGCGACCACACCGCTGGAACCAGCTGTGTTGGCGGCGATGTTGCCGTGGCTGGAGCAACGTTTCGGTAATGCGTCCAGCCGCCATGAGTATGGTCGGGCTGCACGCAAGGCGATTGACGAGGCGCGTCAGCAAGTGGCGTATTCCGTTGGTGCGCACCCGACTGAAGTGGTGTTCACCAGCGGTGGTTCGGAAAGCAACAATTTATTTATCAAGGGCGCGGCTGCTAATTTGAAACCGGGCCTGATTGCGGTATCTGCGATTGAGCATCCTTGCGTGCGTGAGCCGGCAAAGGTGCTCAAGCGTCAAGGCTGGAGCATGCATGAAATTGCGGTAGATGCGGCCGGCCGTATTGATATGGCCGATTACGCCGCCACATTAGAGATGCAACCAAAGCTTGTATCGGTGATGCTGGCGAATAATGAAACCGGCGTGCTGCAAGATGTGGCGCAACTGGCGGCGCAAGCCAAAGACTCACGCGCCTGGTTCCACACCGACGCAGTGCAGGCTTTAGGTAAGGTGCCGGTCGACTTCCGCGAGCTGGGTGTACATGGCTTGACTGTTTCGGCGCACAAGATTGGCGGGCCTAAGGGTTCCGCTGCTTTGATCGTCGACAAGCGTGTAGAAATTTCTCCGCTGATTTCTGGTGGTGGCCACGAGCGCGGTTTGCGTTCGGGCACTGAAAATGTAGCAGCCATTGTTGGTTTTGGCGCTGCCTGTGAAATCGCATTGCAGCGCCTGGATACCGAGCCGCAGCGTTTGCGTATTTTGCGTGACGAGCTGGAGCGTGGTTTACAGGAGCAGGGTGCGCGGATTTTCGGCGCAGCCAGTCAGGAGCGTTTGCCGAATACGCTGTACTTCAGCATCCCCGGCATTGATGGCGAAACGCTGGTTGGCAAGCTGGATCGAGTTGGTTTTGCGGTGGCGAGTGGGGCGGCGTGTTCAAGTGCCAATCCTGAACCTTCGCATGTGTTGATGGCAATGGGCGTGGAGAGTGAGACCGCACGCGGTGCCGTACGTATCAGTCTGGGGGCCGGCAATACGCCTCAGCAAGTAAAGGATTTTCTCGTGGCTTTACGCGAGATGGTTGGGCAATTGAAAGGGCTGACGTCCTTAGTTACATAGAACTAAATTTGAATTGAAAGATTGGCGAGAAGCCACAGGAGAACAAAAAATGAGACTACCCATCTACCTGGACTACTCAGCAACAACACCGGTTGATCCGCGCGTTGCCGAGAAGATGATTCCTTACCTGACCGAGATGTTCGGCAATCCGGCATCGCGTTCGCACTCGTTCGGCTGGGATGCAGAAAAGGCCGTTGAAGAAGCACGCGCCCATGTGGCCGCGCTGGTCGGTGCTGATCCTAAAGACATCGTGTTTACGTCCGGTGCCACCGAGTCAAACAACCTCGCCATCAAGGGCGCTGCACATTTCTATGGCGCGACCAAGGGCAAGCACATCATCACCGTGTCGACTGAACACAAGGCTGTGCTCGATCCATTCCGCGAACTTGAACGCGAAGGTTTCGAAGCGACCTATCTTGATCCACTGCCAAATGGCTTGATCACCCTCGATCAGCTCAAGGCAGCGATTCGTCCAGATACCGTGTTGATCTCGGTGATGGCCGTGAATAATGAAATCGGCGTGATTCAGCCTATCGCTGAAATCGGCGAGCTGTGCCGTGAGAAGGGCATCATCTTCCACGTGGATGCTGCACAAGCCACCGGCAAAATGCCGATCGATCTTGAAAAGCTGAAGGTTGATCTGATGTCGTTCTCGGCACACAAGACCTATGGCCCCAAGGGCATTGGCGCTTTGTATGTTCGCCGCAAGCCACGTATTCGTCTGGAAGCTCAAATGCACGGCGGTGGTCATGAGCGCGGTCTGCGTTCGGGCACCCTGGCTACGCACCAGATCGTTGGCATGGGCGAAGCCTTCCGTATCGCCAAGGAAGAAATGGCTACGGAAAACGAGCGCATTCGCATGCTGCGTGACCGCCTGCTGACCGGCCTCAAGACCATTGAAGAAACCTACGTCAATGGCGACATGGAGCACCGTGTTCCGCATAATCTGAACATCAGCTTCAATTTTGTTGAAGGCGAGTCCCTGATCATGGCGATCAAGGAACTGGCGGTGTCGTCCGGCTCGGCGTGTACTTCGGCCAGCCTTGAGCCTTCTTATGTTTTACGTGCCTTGGGTCGTTCCGACGAATTGGCGCATAGCTCGATCCGCTTCTCCATCGGTCGCTTTACGACTGAAGCTGATGTGGATTACGCCATCAACCTGCTGCAGACCAAGCTCGGCAAGTTGCGTGAACTGTCTCCGCTGTGGGAAATGTTCAAAGACGGCATTGATTTGAACTCTGTCCAATGGGCGGCCCACTAATAACAAGCACTACCCCGAACTGAAGGAGAAATAAAATGGCCTATAGCGAAAAAGTACTCGATCACTACGAAAACCCACGCAACGTCGGTAGTTTCGGCAAGGAAGACGGCGATGTCGGTACCGGCATGGTTGGCGCGCCAGCATGTGGCGACGTGATGAAGCTGCAAATCAAGGTGAGCAAGGACGGCATCATTGAAGACGCAAAGTTCAAGACCTATGGCTGTGGTTCGGCTATTGCTTCCAGCTCGCTCGTAACCGAGTGGGTCAAGGGCAAGACTCTGGATCAAGCGCTGGAAATCAAGAACACCTTGATTGCTGAAGAACTGGCTTTGCCTCCAGTCAAGATCCACTGCTCCATCCTCGCAGAAGATGCGATCAAGGCAGCCGTGGCTGACTACAAGACCAAGCACGCTGAATAAGCGCGCACAAGAAAAGAAGGAGCCGATCATGGCAGTAACCCTTTCGGAAAGCGCCGCCAAGCACGTTGCCAATTTCATTGCCAAGCGTGGCAAGGGATATGGCTTGCGTCTGGCTGTGCGCACTTCGGGTTGTTCCGGTATGGCCTATAAGCTTGAGTTTGCTGATGCAGCGAATGAAGAAGACTTGATTTTTGAGAGTCATGGCGTAAAAGTGCTGGTGGATCCGAAGAGCCTGCCGTATATCGAAGGCACCGAGCTTGACTACACCAAGGAAGGCTTGAACGAAGGCTTCAAGTTCAACAATCCGAATGTGCAGGACGAGTGCGGTTGCGGTGAAAGCTTCAACGTCAAGTAGTCATGGGCGCGCCGGATATCACGAGCGATTACTTCGCACTGTTTAGTCTTGCGCCTGCTTTTGGCCTGGACATGGCTGTGCTGGAGCAGCGCTTTCGCGAGTTGCAAGCGCGCGTGCATCCGGATAAACACACGCATTTGTCTGAGGCCGAGCAGCGTGTCTCCATGCAATGGGCGACGCGTGCTAACGAAGCATTTCAAACGCTCAAAGCGCCAATCAAGCGTGCGCAGTATCTACTGAGCCTGCGTGGTGTTGACCCGCAGGTGGAGCGCAATACCGCCATGCCCATGGAGTTTCTGGTGCAGCAGCTTGAGTGCCGGGAGACCGTGGCCGAGGCGCGCAGCGCAGGCAATATTCACGCCCTGGAAACTTTG
>DATJIB010000034.1:0-7309 GCA_035493575.1 Rhodocyclaceae bacterium
TGAAGGTTGTCGCGCCAATGCGCAGGCCGCGCTGACGTTGCTTGAAGAAGCCTTCAATGCCGGTTACAACAATGCCGCCAATTGCATCGCCGATGCCTATCTGGCCGGGCAGTACTTACCGCACGATATTGAACTCGGTCACGAATGGCTGAACAAGGTTGCCGAGCGTGGTGACGCGCGCAGCATGGCGATTCTTGGCCACTATCTGATTACCGGCAGTCACGGCAAGACTGATGTGACGCATGGCATTGCACTGATCTACGACGCCATCAATCATGGCTACAAGCCTGCCTATGCCTGGCTAGGTGCACTGTATGAAAAAGGGCAGGGCCTCGAGCGCGATCTGGGCCGGGCTCAGGCCTGGTACGAACGCGGGGTGGCCGCGGGTGACGAAGGCTCGGAGTTTGCCTTGAGCCATCTGCAGCAGCAGATCATGCCGCAGGCCAGTTCACATTCCGTGCATTAAAACTTCATGCGCCGCGGTGTTTGAAGTCAGCCGCGCGCATGCCCAGCAGCCATAAGGCTCCAAAGTAGGCGGCAACCCCGGTGACGATGATGGCCGACAATCGCCACAGGCGTTCGATCTTGCCCATAGTCAGCCAAGCTGTTTCCTGCCCCATGCCGAACCACAAGACCGCCGCGAGCGCGAGCAGGGCGGCTGCAAGACGCAGACTAAATTGCACCCACCCCGGCTGTGGCAAGTAGATGCCGCGTTTGCGCAGGCCAAATAGCAGCAGACCAGCATTGAAGGATGCTGCCACGCTGATCGACAAGGCCAGCCCGGCGTGCGCCAGGCCAAAGCCAAAGATAAACAGCAGGTTGAGCAGCTGAGTCAGAACCAAGGTAGTGATGCCGATCCTGACGGGTGTGCGGATGTCCTGCCGTGCATAGAATCCCGGTGCCAGAATCTTGATCATGATGATGCCGGTCAGGCCAACGCTATATGAAATCAAGGCATTGCGAGTTTGCAGCACGTCTGACCCGATAAAGGCGCCGTGCTGGAACAGTGTCGACAGCAACGGAACAGCCAGCATGGCGAATGCCAGCGCTGCAGGCAGGGTTAGCATCAAAGTCAGACGAATGCCCCAATCAAGCAGTGCAGAGAATTCAGTCGGTTTGGCATTGGCATGATGCTTGGCGAGGCTGGGCAGCAGAATGGTCCCTAGCGCAGCGCCGAGCAGGCCGGAGGGGAACTCCATCATGCGATCGGCGTAATACAGCCAGGTGACGCTACCGGTAACCAGGAAGGACGCAAACAGGGTGTTGATGACCAGCGACACCTGCGAGACCGAAACGCCCAGGATGGCTGGTGCCATCTGCTTGAGAATGCGACGTACCCCGGCATCGTGTGGAGCCCAGTCCCAACGCGGCATCATGCCTAGCTTTCTCAGCACAGGCACCTGCATTGCCAGCTGTAGTATGCCGCCGATGACTACCGCCCAACCGAGTGCCATGATGGGTTGCGCGAAATAGGGCGCGGCAAACAGCGCCATGACGATCATGGAAATGTTCAAGAGTACTGGTGTGAACGCAGCGACTGCGAAACGACTCCAGGTGTTGAGAATGCCGGCCGAGAGCGCCACCAGCGACATGAACAGGATGTAGGGGAAGGTGATGCGGGTCAGCGCTACCGTCAACTCGAACTTGTCAGGATCGGAGCTGAAACCGAAAGCGGTGGTATAGATGATGACCGGTGTGGCCAGGATGCCGATCAGCGTGACGCCGAGCAGGATTACGAAAAGCAGGGTGGCGACACGATCAATCAGCTGCCGGGTCTCGGTTTCGCCGCGGCGGCTCTTGTATTCGGCAAGGATTGGCACAAAAGCTTGGGAAAACGCCCCTTCGCCGAATATGCGCCGCAATAGATTGGGCAGGCGGAAGGCGACAATGAAAGCATCGGTAGCGATGCCGGCCCCGAAGATACTGGCCGTTACAGAGTCACGCACAAAGCCCAGAATGCGGGACAGCAGGGTCATACCGCTGACAGTGGCAAGCGCCTTAAGCAAATTCATCGTCGATACTGGGTGATACTAGGGAAGCCCGCAATGGTAGCCGGTTTTGGCAGGTAAAGTACGAGGGGGCTTGCATAGGCGGATATTTCCTTGTACAATCGCGGACTTTTCCAGTTCCACTAACCAATTAATTAACTCGGATTTTCGATATGGCAAATACTGCACAAGCTCGCAAGCGCGCCCGTCAGGCGGTCAAGCAGCGCGCCCATAACATGAGCCTGCGTTCGACCCTGCGCACCGCGATCAAAAAAGTGCAAAAAGCTGTCGAAGCTGGCGATAAGGCTACCGCTCAAGAAGTGTATCGTTCCTCTGTTAGCGTGATCGATTCGATCGCCGACAAGAAGATCGTTCACAAGAACAAGGCTGCTCGTCACAAGAGCCGTCTGAGCGCCGCTATCAAGGCACTCTAAGCCTCTGTAGTACAGGACTCAAAGAGCGGGGTAGTGGCGTCAGCCACTACCCCGCTCTTGTTTTATTCATTTGTAGCTTTTCGCGGTTTTGCTGGAATTGATAAGGCTCGAGCTGTTGCTGCGGTGCAACGCGCAAGGGAAATCCTATTAGAAATAGGGAGCTAGGTTGTATTTATTACAAACTGTGCATATACTGCATGAATCCTTATGACTTTAAATGGATTTTTTATGCAGCCCCTGAAGCTGAAAAAATATGCATTTCGAATTCGCACTCGCGTTGGCATGATCGTTGATCATCTGATGATTCCAGGTGAGAACGAGGAAGAAGCTGCGCGTAAATTGCGTCAAATTTATCGCGACTGCCAAGTGCTGGATTGTGTCTGCCATCATGGCGCAGTGCGTACGCCAGTCGCTGCCAACTTTGAAGATGTGGTTAGCTTGATCGCTCGCTAAACGGTTCGAGTACGCCACTGGCAGCAAGCTCTTCAATCAATTGCGCATAGTCTTGCGCCCCGCGACTATCCGGGGCGTGGGAGAAAATATCTAGACTCATCGCCGGTGCTTCAGCCACCGCTACGTTCTCGGAAATGACGGTCTCACAAAAGTCATTGCCGAATAGCTCACGCATTCGCGTTTGAATTTCAAAACACATTTTGCGACGCCGATCAAAGCGCGTCATCAAGTAACGCCGTTCCGGCCTGCGTTTAAGCACAGGCTCCAATACTTTCAGCGTGTGTTCAATCTGCTGGGCACCGCGCAAACTCAGAAAGTCTGATGCGACTGGCACGATGACGCAGTCAGCTGCGAAAACTGCGTTCAATGACAGCACCCCAAGAAAAGGGCAGCAATCAATCAGGATAGTTCGCTCGCCCTTGGCTTCGTGCAGGGCTTTCAAGCCGTTGGAGAGCCGATTCAGAATGTTCGGGCCTTTGCCGAAGAGTGAATCGACCTTGATCAGTTCGGTATGTGCCGGAATCAGATGGCCGACGTTAGGCCATTCAACTTCCAGCTCTTTTAGTGGAGTCTGGTCGCGATAGAACGCAAACATGCTGTTATTCACATCGCGGGCAATTTCGCCGTTGATCGAGGTCAAGTGCGCTTGCGGATCCAGATCGATCAACAAGACGGGGCGACCACGCCGAGCCAAGCCGGCGCCAATGTTGAGTGTCGTGGTGGTTTTGCCAACCCCACCTTTCTGGTTGAAAACGGCAAGCTGCTTCATGGCGAGTGCGACGTGAGCCGAATGATCATTGCTTCATTCTGCGGCAGTCCTACATTGCCGATAGCTCAAGTACCGTTAGCTAAGCCCTTCAATTCAAAGGCAAGTGCTTGGGCTTATGCTTGGGTGATATCAGCCCAGCAATTAGGTGTCTCAAACAAGCGGATTTTTTCCAGGCGCAGATGGTTGCCATACACGTCTTGATACAGCGGGGCGAGTGTGTCGAAGGCAACGCGGGCCAGGTTTTCCACGGTTGGAGTGACATCCAGAACGACAGTGCGATGATCTGGAAGGGTGGCGAGAAAGTCGGCCACGACCTTGTCTTCACGATAGACAAAGAAGGCATGATCCCAGCGTTCGATCAGGTGCTTATTGGCGATGTGCTTGATTTCAGAGAAATCCATCAGCATGCCATCGGCTGCATTATCGGCGCCGTGAATGACATCGCCCGACAAGGTGATTTCAATCGTATAACGATGCCCATGCAGATGGCGACATTGTCCTTGGTGATTGGGGATGCGATGGCCTGCATCGAATTCAAGGCGACGGGTGATTTGCATGGGGCGATGTGTACTCGATTGAGCGCGAATGCGCGTAGACTGTTCGGCGTTGGACTGAGTGCCAACGATTAAGCGCCATAAGTATACCACTCGCCCTCAAACTGCCTTTGACTATGCCTGCATCGACTCATCTGTTAAGCGTAAGCAACCATGACCGTGATCGTGCCGGCCTGCGCTACGTTTATCCGGTTGTCTCTCGTCGAGCCGGTGGCGTTTCGATTGGCATCAATCTCAATCCCAACAATGCCTGCAACTGGGCCTGCATCTATTGCCAGGTGCCTATGCTGACGCGTGGCGGCCCTCCGCCCCTGGATATTTCACTGCTTGAGGCAGAACTCAATCACATGCTTGACGATGTCTTGCTTGGTGATTTCATGCAGCGCGAAGTGCCTGATGGTGCTCGCCGCCTAATGGATATTGCATTTTCAGGTAATGGTGAGCCGACCGGCGCGCCAGAGTTTGCCGACGCTGTTGCGTTGGTTGTACGGGTGATGCAAACACGGCCATTGCAAGGTGTGAAGCTGCGTCTGATTACTAATGGCAGTTTGTTGCATCGCCCATCCGTGCAGCAAGGTATTCAAATGCTGGGGAAAATCGATGGAGAAGTCTGGTTCAAGGTGGATGCCGTTGATGAAAATAGCGTGCTGGCCATCAATGGCGTGAACCAGAAAGAGGGCGCAGTGCTACAGCGTCTAAGACTATGCGCGGCCCTTGCGCCGACCTGGGTGCAAACCTGCATGATGGCAATTGATGGGACTCCACCGACAGAAGCACAATTGCAGAAATACCTGGATTTACTGCAAGAAGTCCGCGATGAATTGCGCGGAGTTCTTCTCTATGGCCTTGCGCGGCCATCCATGCAGCCAGGTGCTAGCCGTCTGACGGCGCTGTCCTCAGCCTGGATGCACGAGCTGGGTGAGCGAATCAATGCATTAGGGCTGCCAGTCAAGGTCAGTCCCTGAAGGCACGCACGCTTAACCTACCTTGCGAAATGCCCGCGCTTGCTTCTTTAAGTCCCTTAATAGCGTGGGATTGTTTGCCTTCAGATAATCGATAACATCCAGTTCGTCGCGCCGAATGCGTCCAATATCAACGCGCTCAACATGAACCAGGCGCAATAGATGCTGTACTGGCCGGGGCATATTGCGGCCGCTTTCGTAACGCGACCCCCCGCTTTGAGTGACACCCAGTAATGACCAGAACTCCTGCTGGTTCATGCCCAATTTGCGACGAATTTCGCGGGCATCGATTTTATCGCTTGCCGACATACGCGACCTCCTCTGCTCTGTGTGGCGAGGCAGTGGCTGCTCAACAAAACAACCACGCTAAGTGGGTCTGGTATTCCTTTGCGGTACTGTGCCCACAAGTCAAGTATATGGAATACAAGCGATTTGTACAATCTGATAGGAATGCTGACAGGCTGGAGAAAAACGGTCAGCTATGGGCTAGAATAACGGACTTTATTTGAATTTTACGTAGGGAACGCATGGCACTCATCGTTCAGAAGTACGGCGGCACGTCGATGGGCTCTCCGGAGCGCATCAAGAATGTCGCAAAGCGCGTTGCACGTTGGAAGGCGCAGGGGCATCAAATCGTTGTCGTGGTTTCCGCTATGAGCGGCGAAACCAATCGTCTTATCGGTTTGGCTCGCGAAGTTCAGGAAAACCCTGATCCGCGCGAGCTGGATGTCGTTATTTCCACTGGCGAACAGGTCACGATTGCCTTATTGGCAATGGCGCTCAAAGCGATTGGCCAAGACGCCAAGAGCTATACCGGCGCACAAGTTAAAATCCTCACCGATAGCTCGCACACTAAAGCACGTATCCTGGATATCGAAGAAAAGGCCATGCGCGCTGATCTCGATTCCGGCAAGGTCATTATTGTTGCTGGCTTTCAAGGTGTAGATGAGAACGGTGCTATCACGACATTAGGTCGCGGCGGCTCGGATACCACTGGCGTTGCCCTTGCGGCTGCGCTAAAGGCAGACGAATGCCAGATTTATACCGATGTGGATGGCGTGTACACGACCGATCCTCGCATCGTGCCCGAAGCCCGCAAGCTGGATCGCATTACCTTTGAAGAAATGCTTGAGATGGCTAGTCTCGGCTCCAAGGTCTTGCAGATTCGCTCAGTCGAGTTTGCTGGTAAATACAAGGTCAAGCTGCGTGTGCTCTCGAGCTTTGAAGAAGAGGGCAAGGAAACCAATGGCACGCTGATTACATTAGAGGAAGATTCCAAAATGGAACAACCAATTATTTCCGGCATCGCCTTTAATCGCGATGAGGCCAAGCTCACGGTATTGGGTGTGCCTGACAAGCCGGGCATCGCATATCAAATTCTCGGCCCGATCTCAGATGCCAATATCGACGTCGACATGATCATTCAGAACGTCGGTCACGATGGCACCACTGATTTCTCCTTCACGGTGAATCGCAGTGAGTTTGCACGTGCGCGCAAGATTCTTGAAGAGTCGGTCAAGCAGCACGTCGGTGCGCGTGACGTGATTGGTGACGAGAAAATCTGTAAGGTCTCGGCGGTTGGTGTGGGTATGCGCTCGCATCCCGGTGTGGCTAGCCAGATGTTCCGCACCTTGGCAGAAGAGGGAATCAATATCCAAATGATCTCGACTTCCGAAATCAAGATCTCTGTTGTTGTTGATGAAAAGTATCTTGAACTGGCCGTGCGCGTGCTGCACCGCGCCTTTGGTCTCGATCAATAACGTTGTTTTTGTTTGACCCGGACACGCGAAGTCGTTATCATCGCGTCCGGTTTGGGAGACGTGGCCGAGTGGTCGAAGGCACACCCCTGCTAAGGGTGCATCTGGGCAAAACCTGGATCCAGGGTTCGAATCCCTGCGTCTCCGCCAACCAAACCTAAAACCGACTTCGGTCGGTTTTTTGTTTTCAAAGTGTCAGGCTTTGATTTTTATGCATTTTGCATAGGCTTTGAAAATAATTTTCTAAAAGTGCTTGCGTAGTATAAAAAAGGGTCGCATAATGCGCCTCCTTTCAACGAGACGAGAACTTGTTGGAAGGCGAAGGGTGTAGAGCAAGAGGCTTGGTAGTAGGGGCTTCGCAGGTGATGAGAAATAAAAATATTTCAAAATTA
>DATJIB010000035.1:0-4655 GCA_035493575.1 Rhodocyclaceae bacterium
TTCTACTTCGGTGAGAACCAGGCCAAGCCGATTGAAGATTACCGTCCTGAAGTGCATGACTCCGATGGTCTTGCCATCCAGTCCAGCAATGGTGAATGGATCTGGCGGCCGCTGGTGAATCCAAAGCGTTTACTGGTGACATCATTTGCGCTGACCGACCCGCAGGGCTTTGGTCTCTTGCAACGCGATCGGGAGTTCTCCAGTTACGAAGACCTGAATGCTCATTTTGAGAGCCGCCCTAGCGCCTGGGTTGAACCGCAGGGCAAATGGGGCGAAGGCCGCGTCGAGCTGGTGCAAATTCCGGTGCCCAATGAAACCAACGACAACGTGGTTGCATTTTGGGTGCCGAAAAATCCACCCGCCATCGGCAAATCCTACGACCTTGAATATCGCCTGTCATGGGGCAAGGACCTGGCCAAACCGGGCAATCTGGCCACCGTCACACAAACTCGCTGGGGCCATGGTTATCGCGAAAAGCCCGACAACACGCTGGCGCTGATCGTCGATTTCGAAGGCGCCAGCCTCAAGCCTTTCGATGCCAGCAATCGGCCCGAAGCAGTTGTCACTAGCGATGACAACGCCAAGATCATCAGCACCAATATATATCCAAATGAAGCGACCGGCGGTTGGCGCCTGGAGCTGCAACTCTATCGCAACACTGACAACAAGCCAGTCGAGCTACGCGGACTTTTACGCAAAGGGAATACGCCCCTCTCAGAAACATGGAGCTACGTCATCCCCCCCAATTAAGACAGGAGCCAGAAGCATCCGAGCAAGTTGATGCTTATCTGGACTGCCTGCCGCTCTCGTCCGAACAAAGGGATGTTGTCGCCTTGCGGATTGATGCGCATGGCGAGGCTGATCCCATGCAGGCCATGCACCATGCCCTGGCCGAGGCCGGCGACGCTGCGCATCCGGCTTATGCTTCCGTACCTACTCGCCTCAAGCTGGCGCAGGTCCGCAGCATGCCTACCGGAGAAATGCCGCCCTATGGACACACGGCACTGCGCTTTGCGCCGCCGCTGAACCGGAAGTCCATGGTGCCTCGCCCCTGGGGCATACTCAATCCGGTTCTGCGCTGGGTAGAGGCCGCCACACATCGCCTCGAAAAGTCACCACAAGAGATAGCCGGCGTGGATGCGGAGGAACCGTCACCTCCGCTTGAGCCTTGGCGACGGCATGGATCGCGGCGGCGTTTGACACTATGCGTGCTGATGCTCTTGCAGACCACACTGGCCTGTCATTTCATGCGCGCGGTGCTGCCCTACCACGGTGAGAAGCCTCTCGAGATGGCGCTGCTGGCACTGTTTGCGATTCTGACTTGCTGGGTATCCTCGGGCTTCTGGACTGCGCTGGCAGGCTTTCTGGTTTTATTGCGTGGCTCCGATCCGTATCTGATTTCACGCAAAACCACCCAGCTGCAAGACAGCATTGCGGCACGTAGCAGAACCGCCATCGTCATGCCAATCTGCAATGAAGATGTGACGCGCGTTTTTGCTGGTCTAAGGGCCACTTATGAATCTGTGGCGCGCAGCAACAATCTTCAGCATTTTGACTTTTTTATTCTGAGTGACACCAATCAGGCCGACACCTATGTGGCCGAGCTGCATGCCTGGCAAGAACTGCGCAAAACACTGGGTGACAGTGAACGCATTTTCTATCGCCACCGGCGCCGCCGGATTAAACGCAAGAGCGGCAATATCGACGACTTCTGCCGCCGCTGGGGCGCCAACTACGAATACATGATCGTCCTCGATGCCGACAGTGTCATGAGTGGAGACTGCCTATCCACACTGGTCAGGCTGATGGATGCCCATCCCGATGCCGGGATCATTCAAACCGCGCCCAAAGCTGCTGGTCGGGATACGCTTTATGCGCGCATGCAGCAGTTCGCCATGCGCGTATATGGCCCGCTGTTTACTGCGGGTCTGCACTTCTGGCAATTGGGCGAATCCCACTACTGGGGCCACAACGCGATTATTCGCATGCAGCCCTTTATGGATCACTGTGCCTTGGCGCCGCTGCCCGGTGACGGTGTGCTGGTCGGTGAAATCATGTCTCACGACTTTGTTGAGGCCGCATTGATGCGCCGCGCCGGATGGGCCGTCTGGATCGCCTATGACCTGGATGGCAGCTATGAAGAAACGCCGCCCAATCTGCTTGATGAGCTCAGTCGTGATCGGCGCTGGTGCCAGGGCAACCTGATGAACTTCCGGCTGTTCCTGGCACGCGGCATTCACGTTGTGCATCGCGTTGTTTTTGCCACCGGTGTTATGGCCTATCTATCCGCACCAATCTGGCTGCTTTTCCTGGCCTTGTCCACCGCGCTACTGGCAACGCATACGGTTTTCGATCCGCAATATTTTGCCGAGCCCGGCCAACTCTTCCCTTCGTGGCCAGAGTGGCATCCGGATAAGGCACTGGCACTGTTCTCCGCCACCGCGACTTTGTTGTTCCTGCCCAAGATACTCAGCGTCTATTTGATCGGCTCCAACGATGCCCGTGGCTTTGGCGGCGGCTTGCGCCTGACACTAAGCATGCTGCTGGAGTTCGTCTGTTCAATGCTGCTGGCCCCGGTGCGCATGCTGTTCCACACGCACTTTGTCCTGAGCGCCTTTATCGGCTGGACCACAGGCTGGAAATCACCACCGCGCGCCGATAATGAAACCACCTGGCTGGAAGCCTTGCATCGACACGGACTCGGCACGGTGCTGGGCATACTGTGGAGCATCGTGGTCTATCAACTCAGCCCGACCTATTTCTGGTGGTGGCTGCCCATCACCGGCTCACTGGCGCTGTCTGTACCGATCTCGGTTATTTCCAGCCACGCCACACTGGGCAGCTATCTGCGCAAACTGGGACTCTTTGTGATTCCCGAAGAAATCGCGCCGCCGCCGGAACTCATTGCCACCACACAGTATGTCCAAGCCGCCTCAGCCCTACCCGGCTTTGTGGATGCAGTGGTCAACCCCAGCTGTAACGCCTTGTTATGCACTCACGGCAAGGCCCATCCCTACATGCCGCGCAATAGCCAGCGCAAGCGCAGCGATTTCGTCAATCATGCGCTCAAGAATGGGCCCGCCGCTTTAACGGCACAAGACAAGCTGAACCTGCTTGATGACCCATTGCTACTGTCGCAATTGCACCTGGAAGTGTGGCGCTCAAAAGATGCGCACCCCGATTGGTGCCTCAACGAAACCTCAAAACAGTCCCCGCAGCAAAGGCAGATTCGTTATGAAACGTCGTGATTTTCTTCTCGCTTCCGCCGCCCTTGGCTTAGCGGGTCTGCCGGGCTACTCACTGTGGGCTGCCGCGGCCGCGCCCGAGCTGAAACACCTGGGTAAAGCCCAGCCCTTCGACTACGCCGCACTTAAAGGGCAAGCACGAGCATTGTCCGGCACAGGCTATCTGGCCGCTGAGCATCCGGTGCCAGACAGTGTCAAAGCATTGAACTGGGATCAATATCAGGGCATACGTTATCGCCAGGAACATGCGCTTTGGGCAACAGACAAACTGAAATTTCGCGCCAGCTTTTTCCATCTCGGTCTGTTCTTCAATCACCCCGTACAACTGTATGAATTGAAGAATGGCTACGCACAGGAAATCGCCTATGACCCGGCCATGTTCGATTACGGCAAGAGCGGATTGCAAGGAGCATCATTGCCGCAAGACCTAGGCTTTGCCGGGGTGCGTATCAACTTTCAAAAAGACTGGACTCGTGACATCGCTGCTTTTCTGGGCGCCAGTTATTTCCGCGCTGTCGGGAGTGAATACCAATATGGCCTGTCCGCCCGTGGCCTGGCGATTGATTGCGGCTTACCCAAGGCAGAAGAGTTTCCGCTGTTCACCAAGTTCTGGCTGGAGCGGCCCGCCGCCAGTGCCGATAAGCTGGTCGTCTACGCTTTGCTTGATTCGCCCAGTGTCACCGGTGCCTATCGTTTCACTATCCAGGCTGGCAATACCCTGATGATGGATGTCGATGCCGCGCTGTATCCACGCAAGGCGATCGAACGGCTCGGTATCGCGCCTTTAACCAGCATGTTTCAGTATGGCGAAAATGACCGTCGCGCCGGCCATGATTGGCGCCCGGAAATTCATGACTCGGATGGCTTGGCCATGTGGCGTGGCAATGGAGAATGGATATGGCGGCCACTGACCAATCCGGCGCAATTACGTTTCAACGCCTATCAGGATGAAAACCCGCGTGGTTTTGGTCTGCTGCAACGTGACCGCAATTTCGATCACTATCAGGACGATGGCGTGTTCTACGATCGCCGCCCCAGCTTGTGGATAGAGCCCAAGTCAAACTGGGGCAAAGGCTCGATCCAGCTGGTTGAGATTCCCACCGAGGACGAAACTTTCGACAACATTGTCGCGTTCTGGAATCCCAGCGACAAACCACAAGCCGGTCAGGAGTTGTTATTCGGCTATCGCCTCTATTGGGGCTCACGCATGCCAGCCAATCCGCCCGTCGCCACCGTCGCGGCGACTCGTACCGGCCCCGGTGGCGTGGTCGGCCAGAAGCGTGCGTATTTCTCTTGGCGTTTTGTC
The DNA here is from genome assembly GCA_035493575.1 of Rhodocyclaceae bacterium. GTDB lineage: Bacteria > Pseudomonadota > Gammaproteobacteria > Burkholderiales > Rhodocyclaceae. The sequence goes on from DATJIB010000035.1 coordinate 4,552, forward strand.
GTGGACTTTTGGGGTGATGCGCTCGCCAAGCTAAAACGTGACAGCAATATCACGCCGGTCATTACTGCTTCACATGGCCAGGTTGAGCTCGCCTCGGTCAGACC
>DATJIB010000036.1:0-7002 GCA_035493575.1 Rhodocyclaceae bacterium
CAGCGTTAGATGCTCATAGAAGCTGACCAGCTGCTCAAGATTTTTCATCGCCATCCTTTCTTATTCACCTGTCGTTTTACCAACCAGACGAAAATACAAGCTATATGGAAGCCAACGCAGCAGCTTCATCAGGCGCGTAAACCGTTTTGGGAAGTCGATTTCAAAACCGCCTTCAGCAAGGCCTTTCAGCAAGGCTGTCACGGCCTCATCTGTGCTGATGAGTGCCGGCATCTTGAAATCGTTTTTCTCTGTCAATCGGGTTGCCACGAAGCCCGGATTAACCAGCCACACGCCGATCTTGCGCGCCTTCAAATCCAGGTACAGGGTTTCGGCAAACTGAATCAGCGCCGCTTTGGCCGGCCCGTAACCCAGCGCTTTGGGCAAGCCACGATAGCCCGCCACACTCGAAACCAGGATCAGGCCACATGGATTTTTTGGGGCTTGCTTAAGCCACAAGGGCAAGACACAGTCAGCAAAATTGACTGCACCGAGATAGTTGATTTCGCACAACTGCCGTATCACTGCCGGAGAGAAATCCCAGGCGCGTTGCACTTTGTAATCACCCGCCAGATAGAAGGCAAAATCCAGCCCACCCCACGCCGCCTCAATGCGCGCACAAGCCGCCAGCATACCCGGGGCATCCGTCACATCGCACGGCAGCGCCAGGTGCCCTTGACCCGGCAAACTCTGAAGCAACTCGGCAAGCACGTCCTCGCGCCGCGCAGACAGCACCAGCTGTGCGCCTTGCCGCGCCAGCTCTGTTGCCAAGGCAGCACCAATGCCACTGGAGGCACCCATTAGCCAGACCCGTTGGCCGCGCCAGTTTTGGATAGGCGGATTGAGGCTCATATCAGCGCTTGCGGAAACTCAAGGTCACTTCGCCGAGATGAAAGCCGAACTTGCTCATGCTGGAGCGATTAAGCATGGTCTTGTCATCCATGAGAAACATCCAGTCATCGAAATCGACGTTGTAAACTTTTCCATCCACTGGCAGCGCCATGACATAGCGCCAATGCAAGGCGTTACCTGAAATTTCGCCGATGGCCTCACCGACGACATCGTCAGCACGCCCGATGTAGGTTCCATTGCTCTGACGTGTCAGCGTCCATATGCGCTTCTGCGTGCTGCCATCGCTATACACAAAGCTCTCGTCCAGTGTGCCGACATCGCCCTGCCAGTGCGCCTTGATAACGACATTAAAACGTTTGACCACCTTGCCGGAACGATCCTGAAACATGCCCCATGCGTCGAGGGTTCCATTGAAGTAAGCGGGCAGCTCTAGCACCGGCTGCTCGGCACCATATTGCGTAACATCTACCGATGCACAGCCGCTTAATCCCAGCCAGCCAAACACGAAGCAGCACCAGCGTTTCAGGTTTGAACTCATGCATGAACTCCTTGTGTCAATTTCTGCAGGTACAGCCGTGAACGCCACAGCAGTACACCCGCAAACAATTTAAGTAGCAGCGGCAAACCGCCATATAGCCAGGCCAATGCACGTACACCGTCGCCGCTGGTGCCCGGTGCGTAGCCGAGCACGGACAAGAGTGGTAAGGAAATGCCGGCCGCCACGGCCAGATTGAGCTTGGTAACCGCCGTCCACCAGCCAAAGTTTCCACCCGCATTACCGTGCTCTGCCACATGCTCGGCAAGTAGCGCCGGGGGCAGAACCAGGTCGGCACCGAGCGCCACGCCTGACGCAATACAAATCGTTGCAAAGGCGAAGACGTCGCCCGGCCCCAGCCACGGCACCGCGGCAAAGCTGGCGCAGGCCAGGGCCATTGCCAACAACCAGGTCGAAACACGCCCATAGGAATCCGCCAATCGCACCCACAATGGCAAAGCCACGGCCGCGGCCGCGAAGTACAACATCAGAAACACCCCACTCCAGCTTTCCGCATGCAACACATCGTTGATGAAAAAAAGCACCAGCGTGGCCGGTATCGCGGCGGCAATGCCATTGATGGCATACACCCCTACCAGCCTGACAAATGCCGGAGCGCGCCAGACCTGCCAGATGGCCTGCTGGGCTGGCAGGTTTGAATGTTTTGAAGAAGCGTGTTGATGACGACCCTGCGGCACCCAACAAATGGCCAGCAGCGTTGCGAAAAACAATAGCGGAATAAATACCCAACTCAAATAAGCCACGCCATGGCGCAAATCGCTGCTCAATACATTCGGCAGCACTGCAGCCAACAAAACGCCGCACAAACCCGCCCCCTCGCGCCAGGCACTCGCCTGCAAGCGACCGCGCTGATGGGATGGAAACTCCGTGCCCCAGGCTTGGTAATTGATCATGGCCAGCGAATAGCCAAAATACGCGATGACCAGACCTGTCGCCAGCCAAGCCAGCGTCGCCGTTTTGGGTGGCAAGAACAGGATTGCCCAGCCGAGCAATAGCAATGGGGTAGATAACAAGAGCAAGTGTTTCCGCGCCGGCCCCTGATCGCTCCAACGCCCCAGCCATGGATCAAGCACGGCATCGAGTAATCGAGCTGCGAGCAAGACCAGACCCACCCCGGCGAGCGGCAAACCAATCTGCTCGGTGTACAGCCTGGGAAGATGCACATACAAAGGCAAGGCAAAAAAAGCCAATGGCATTCCAAACAGCGCATAGGCCACATAGGTGCGAGTTTTTTGCATCACGGCACCGATGCCGCTTCCGCCAGCAAACGTGCCCGCAATTCAGGTGCCTTGGTACGCGGGTCAAGCCAGATGGCAAAGAATGCCGCCGCCAAACGCGCATCGCTAATGCTTCCGTTTGCCCGGCCATTGTAGAAAAAACGCGCGCCGCGGCCCGGCTCATGCAAACCGATAATCACATCGCCTTCGCGTACGGAAGGAAATACCTGCCCCAAGGCTTTACGCCATTGCTGCAAGCGCGCTTCGTCCTTTTCACCGAGGCGCTCAATCTCTTCCAGGCTCACGCTCACCAGCTGCTCTGCACTGATGCTGCGACTATAGGTCAGCTCCAGTGCATATGGCGCATCACGCTGCCAGGAATCGCCACTACGCCACAAGCGGGCGTTATAGATGGAGAAGCCAAACCAACGCATCTCACCACTGCCCTGCACTTGCCACCGCTCGGCATCAGCCACCGGCACGGGCAAACGCGCCCACACGGGTAGGGAAATTGCCGTCAGAAAAACATACAGCAGCACTTTCATCCCCGACTCGCGTGAGCCAGTACGTAGTGATAGACATCTGTCGATCCGGCACGAAAGCCAGCTTCGCAATAGCTCAGATAAAAGCGCCACAAGCGAATAAAGCGCTCGTCGAAACCGAGCTTGCGCACGCGCTCAAGTTTGGCTTCGAAGCCTTGACGCCACAGCACCAGCGTCCGCGCATAGTCCAGACCGAATGCGCGCTCTGCAACAACTTCCAAGGTCACTTTTCCCACCTGCTTGCGTATCTGTGCGGGTGAAGGCAGCATGCCGCCGGGAAATACATAGCACTGAATAAAGTCAGTGCCACGTCGATAGCGCGCAAACAAATTGTCTTGAATCGTGATGGCTTGAATACCGATGCGCCCGCCCGGTTTAAGGCAACGCGACAACTGGCGGAAATAAGTCGGCCAGAAACGCTCGCCCACTGCCTCTATCATTTCGATGGAAACAATGTGATCGTAACGCCCTTGTTCATCGCGATAATCACGCAGATGAAAACTGACGCGGTCGGCAAAGCCCTTGCGCTCGGCACGTACCTCCGCGGCAGCCAATTGCGATGGTGATAGCGTCAGGCCTGTGACCTTGCAGTCAAACTCGGTTGCCGCAACTTCAGCCAGGCCACCCCAGCCACAACCGACCTCAAGAATATGTTGCCCTGGCTGCACACCCATCTCACGCAGCAGGCTGCGATATTTATTGTACTGAGCCTCCTCGAGTGACTGCTCGGCACTGGCAAACAGCGCACTTGAATAGGTCATGCTCGGGTCTAGCCACTCGGCATAGAAGCTGTTGCCCAGATCATAGTGGGCTTCGATATTGCGACGGCTGCCACTGCGCGTATTCATGCGAAGCATATGCAGCAACCGATGCCCCAGCAAACGCCAGAATGAGCCATACACCGCGCGCGCCAGCACATCACGATTGTTCGCCAGCAAGGTCAGCAGATCAGCCAGATGATCACTGTCCCACTCCCCGGCCAGATAGCTTTCAGCAAAACCAATATCACCATGCGCCAAGACCCGCTCGAACAGGTTTTCGTTGTGCACCTGGCAATGCAGGCGTGGCTCACCCTGCCCGAGCTCGACGCCCTCACCATCTGGCAAGGTCAGCACCACCGTGCCACCACGCAGGTCTTTAGCCATATTGAAAACAAGTGTGGCCGCTTCGCTATGCTGCTTGGGTGCCTCGACGCGATTCGAGCCGGCGTCACAAGTCGTCGTGCGGGTACTCATGTAATGTTCTCCAAGGGCGGGGGTGGCTTGTGATGGAAGCGGGCGCCTTTGCGCCACAAATGCACTGCCTGCCAGTGAATGCGCACCATCACGCCGAGTGTCATGAAAGGAAAACGCAGCAGTGCCGACAACAAGGCGCGCGATGTAAGCGGCTGGACGCGGCCGCCGATATGGGCCAGCAATGTGCGCTGGCCTTGATGTCGGTATTCGATGTTGGCGCCAGCCTGCCCTGCTTGCGCCAAAAAGCGAAAATGATAAGAGCCGTCTACCGGAAAGAACGGTGAGACATGAAATACCTTGGCTGTACTGAGCATATCGCCAGACACAATTGGTCTCAGCCCGGCATGACTGACGAGGTAGTTATGCGCTTCGCCAAAAGTGTTATTCACCTCGCACAAAACGGCGCGCAAATAGCCCTCTCGGTCGTGACAAAACCAGAAGCTGACCGGATTAAAAACGTAACCGAACAGGCGCGGGAAAGTCTGCAGTACGACTTCGCCCAGTTCAAAACTGAGGCCTTGCTTGGCTAATTGGGCGCGCAACCATGGCAACAGCGGGCTACCGTCGCGCGGACCGTGATCGCGTTCGTGCAAAGCAAATAGTGCTGCGCGATTGATACCAAACAAACCACACCATCGGCGGCCGCTTTGCAGCCGACTGAGCGGAACGCGCATAAAGGCAACCGGATACACAAAACGATGCTGAGCGGCACCGCTACGGACGTGCATCACCCGACCTTCACACCATGACAGGGCGGTCTCGATATGCGGCCACGGCAGCGGGTCGGCCATCATGCGGACACCGCCGCCTCGCGACTAAGCCAGGGTACCGACACACCCATACCTTCGGCCACGGCAAGCGCGGAGCGCAGCCCATCCTCATGAAAGCCGTATTGGGTCCAGGCACCACAAAACCAGAAATGATCGCGCCCCTGAATACTCGGCAGCATGCTTTGCGCCGTAATCGCTGCCTGATCAAAAACCGGATGCGCGTAATCAAACTCGGCAATCACTTTATCCGCGGCAGGTTCGCGGTAAGGATTCAGTGACACCATCACCGGCGTTGTGACCGGTAAGGATTGCAGCATATTGAGCAGATAAGTCACATCTACGGCTGCGTTGCCGGCGCTGTGCGGGCCGGCCGCATAGTTCCAGGCGGACCATAGGCGTCGCCGCTGCGGCAGCAGCGCCACATCGGTGTGCAGCACAGCGCGGTTAGGCTGATATTTGATCGCCGACAATATCGCCCGCTCCGCGGGGCTAACGCTATGGCCCAGAATGGCCAAGGTCTGATCACTGTGGCAGGCAAACACCACCTCATCAAAGCATTTTCCCTCGTGGCCAGTATGCACAGTCACACCATTTGCATCACGCTGCACTGCAAGTACCGGTGTGGCCAGGCGCACATCGGGCAGTTCGGCTGCCAAGCGCCGCACATATTCGCGACCGCCACCTTTCACACTCAGCCAGTGTGGCCGGTCCAGGATCTGCAGCAACCCATGGTTGTGGCAAAAGCGGACAAAGGTGGCGAGCGGATAGGCCAGCATGGTTGCCGTAGGGCACGACCATATTGCAGCGGCCATGGGCAGCAGATACCAATCACGGAAGGGGCTTCCGAATTTGCGTCGCTCCAGAAACTCGCCCAGCGTCTCATTACTGCCACTGTGCTTTTGCAGCGCGCAGGTTTCCCGGTTGAAACGCAGAATGTCGCGCACCATGCCCAGGAAAGACGGCCGCAGCAGGTTGCGGCGCTGACCGAAAACCGTATTCAGATCGCTGCCTGCCCACTCCAGATCCAGCGCCTCGATACGCGCCGAAAAACTCATGTCGCTGGCGACCGACTCAATCCCGAGCTGCTCGAACAGCGCACACAAATTCGGATAGGTGCGGCGATTGAAAACAAGAAAGCCGGTGTCGACGGGGAAGTGCGCTCCATCAACTTCAACATCGACGGTATGCGTGTGCCCGCCTAAACGCGAATCCGCTTCGTAAAGCGTCACTTCATGCGTGTCGCGCAAGAGCCAGGCAGTAGCAAGCCCAGCGATGCCACTGCCAATGACTGCCACTTTTTTACGGCCGTTTATTTGGGAGCGATGACGCTCAAGCTCACCGGGTTTCATGCGCTCAAGGTCCCTGCGACAACGGTACAGGTCAGGACAAGACGCCAAGGGAAGGAGGAGAGCCTCACCATAACGCAAGCACCGCTGCCGAGGGAACGGAAACCGGCGCAGCCAAGGCTACGCCGCCAAATGGGGGTGTCAAAGCCAAACGAGACCCGGCTCTGCTCTGCTGGACGCTTGCCTGCCAAGCAAAACATGGGTAGAGCGCATTGCAACAATTGCCGGGCTTGATTCACTGTTTGTCCTAGACAAAGTATCAACATGAACCTAAGATAGCCATGTAAAACACCTCTGTCAAGCATTTGTCCAGGACAAAATTGAATACTACTGGTTTCAACATTACTGCTGCCGAGCGCGACACAGGTCTCTCAAAAGACCTGTTGCGCATGTGGGAAAGGCGCTATGGCTTTCCCCAACCCGAACGCGATCAGCATGGGGAGCGCGTCTACTCCCTCGTTCAGATTGAACGCCTGCGTACGATCAA
>DATJIB010000037.1:0-18716 GCA_035493575.1 Rhodocyclaceae bacterium
AGGTGCTGAAGTCCTGAAGTTCTTCGAGTGGGCTTATAAGAATGGCGGAACGATGGCTAGCGACATGGACTATGTGCCTATGCCTGATGCAGTGGTCAAAATGGTTGCGCACACTTGGGCGCAGCAGTTGAAAGACAGCGCCGGCAAGCCGGTCTGGAAGTAAATTTGATACAGTGCCGCGCCAGATTCTGGCGCGGCACTGTGTTTTAAGTGTGCTGTTTCTGTTTAATCACCTAGCACTTAACTGAGAGTCCATCTTGAACTCAAGCAATCCAGCAGCCACGGCTGCAAACATCTCTCTGCGTCAGGCCGCACCGCGCCGCTGGGGCGATTGGGTGTTTTTCAACCTGACTCGTTTCTTTGCTTTCCTGACGTTGTTATTGCTGGCAGGCATTGTTGTTTCATTGATTCATGGCTCTTTGCCCGCGATCCAAAAATTTGGCTTGGCGTTTTTGTGGACCGCCGAATGGAATCCGCCAGCAGAACATTTTGGCGCCATGATTCCGATTTACGGCACCTTGGCGACCTCAATTGTGGCGCTGGTGATTGCCGTACCCGTGAGCTTTGGTATTGCCCTGTTTTTGACCGAGCTGGCACCGGCCTGGATGCGCCGCCCGCTCGGTATCGCGATTGAACTGCTCGCTGGCGTGCCCAGCATTGTGTATGGCATGTGGGGCCTCCTGGTCTTCGCCCCGATTTTCTCTGAACATATCCAACCTGCATTGCAGGCAACGTTGGGCTGGATTCCTTTGATCGGCTCGCTGTTCCAGGGGCCGGCCATGGGTGTCGGTATTCTCAGCGCCGGCATTATTCTGGCTGTGATGATCATCCCTTTCATCGCCTCGGTGATGCGCGATGTGTTTGAAGTCACCCCAGCCATGCTCAAAGAGTCGGCCTACGGTGTGGGTTCGACGACTTGGGAGGTGGTCTGGAACGTGGTGCTGCCTTATACCAAGGTGGGTGTGGTCGGTGGCGTCATGCTGGGACTGGGCCGTGCCCTGGGCGAGACCATGGCCGTGACCTTTCTGATCGGCAATATGAATAATTTCAACGGTTTCTCGTTGTTTCTGCCGGGTAACAGTATTGCCTCGGCGCTGGCCAATGAGTTTGCCGAAGCCGAGTCGGAAATCTATACCGCCTCCTTGATTGAGCTTGGCCTGATCCTCTTCATCATCACCATGGTCGTGTTGGCTTTCTCCCGCCTGCTGCTGGTTAAGCTGGCTGCGCAAGAAGGGACCAAGTCATGAATCTGTACGCTGTTCGTCGCTTCAAGAATCGCTTGGCACTGACCGTATCGCTTGCGGCCATGTGCTTTGGCTTGTTCTGGTTGATCTGGATTCTTTTCACCACGATCAAACTGGGCATGTCCGGCCTGTCGTTGAGCCTCTTCACCCAGATGACGCCGCCGCCAGGCAGCGAAACCGGTGGTCTGGCCAATGCGATTTTCGGCAGTTTGATGGTGGTAACGCTGGCTGTACTGATCGGTACGCCAATCGGTATTTTCGCCGGCATCTATCTGGCTGAGTTCGGCAAGAACAACTGGCTGGGTAACACCACGCGTTTTGTGAATGACTTGCTGCTGTCGGCGCCATCGATCATCGTCGGTTTGTTTGTGTATGAGATCTATGTTGCCCGCATGGGCAAGTTCTCGGCCATGGCCGGCGTGCTGTCTCTGGCTCTGATCGTGATTCCGGTGGTGATTCGTACCACTGAAAACATGCTGATCCTGGTGCCGAATGCCATGCGTGAAGCGGCATTTGCGCTGGGTGCGCCGAAGTGGGCCGTGATCGGGCGTGTCACGCTGCGAGCTTCGATTGCTGGCGTGATGACCGGTATTTTGCTGGCGATCGCCCGTATCTCTGGTGAAACCGCGCCGCTGCTCTTTACTGCGCTGTCGAATCAGTTCTGGAGCATGAGCGTGAATGACCCGATTGCCACCTTGCCGGTGACCATCTTTAAATTTGCCATGAGCCCGTATGCGGACTGGCAGGCACTGGCTTGGGCCGGTGTATTCCTGATTACTCTGGGTGTGCTGGGCCTGAATATTCTGGCTCGCGTGATGTTCCGCGCCAAGCACAAGCAGTGATTGCCTACGAATTTGTGAAAGAATCGAGCTAAATCATGATGAACGAGAACGCTGTAATGCTAGACACTCAGATCGCCTTCCGAAATTTTGATTTCTATTACGGCAAGTATCACGCCCTGAAGAACATCAATCTTGAGATCTACAAGTCGAACGTGACTGCCTTTATCGGCCCGTCCGGCTGCGGCAAATCGACGCTGCTGCGCACGATGAACCGCATGTATGACCTTTACCCAGAGCAGCGCGCTACTGGCGAGCTGAACCTGGAAGGTCAGAACATCTTGGACAAGGGCGTTGATCTCAACAGCCTGCGCGCCAAGGTCGGCATGGTGTTCCAGAAGCCAACCCCGTTTCCGATGTCGATTTTCGAGAACATCGCTTTCGGTGTGCGTCTGCATGAGCGCCTGAGCCAGGGCGAAATGGCCCAACGCGTTGAATGGGCGCTGCGTAAGGCGGCGCTGTGGGATGAAGTGAAGGACAAGCTCAACCAAAGCGGCATGAGTCTCTCTGGTGGTCAGCAACAACGCTTGTGTATTGCCCGTGCCGTGGCCGTCAAGCCAGAAGTCTTGCTGCTGGATGAGCCAACCTCGGCGCTGGACCCGATTTCGACCATGCGCATTGAAGAGCTGATTTCCGAGCTCAAGGGCGAATTCACCATTGCCATCGTCACCCACAATATGCAACAGGCCGCCCGTATTTCGGACTTCACGGCTTACATGTACTTGGGCGAGCTGATCGAATTCGGCGTGACCGACCAGATCTTTATCAAGCCGCAGAAGAAGCAGACGGAAGACTACATCACGGGCCGTTTCGGCTAAAGCCGGACTCTGGTCTATGGCGACTCGTTTGTCGCCACTTACAAAAACGCAGCTTCGGCTGCGTTTTTGTTGGGCGTTTCGGTAGTTGTCGTGCCGTTTTAGACGTTTCGGCAGCAGGTACGCTGGCTAAAAAACCTGGCAAAAGCTATAATCCGCGGGTTTTTCTTTCTGGGCAGCTTTATGCGCCGTAAGCTGGTTGTCGGTAATTGGAAGATGCATGGCTCGCAAGCCATTAACCTGTCTTTGCTTCAGGCTGTGAGGGCCGGGGCGGGGCAGGGAGCTGAATTGGCCGTTTGTGTGCCTTTCCCTTACCTGCAGCAGGCGCAAAGTGTTCTTGAGGGAAGTGCGGTAGCTTGGGGGGCGCAAGATGTTTCGGCGCATATCCAGGGAGCATATACCGGTGAAGTGTCGGTCAATATGCTCAAGGATTTTGCTTGCCGCTATGCGATTGTGGGGCACTCCGAGCGACGTTGTCTGCACGCGGAATGTGATGCTGAGGTGGTGGCCAAGGCCAATGCAACTTTGCAAGCCGGTTTGTGCCCAATCATCTGTGTGGGTGAAACCCTGGCTGAGCGCGATGCAGGTGAGACTGCTACCGTGGTCTTGCGCCAGTTGGATGCAGTGATTGCGGGCTGTGGCATTGCGGCATTGGCTAAATCGGTACTGGCCTATGAGCCGGTCTGGGCAATTGGCACCGGGCGCACCGCAACGCCAGAGCAGGCGCAGGAAGTGCACGCCTTGCTGCGTAAGCGGGTCGCGGCTGAAGATGCCGCGGTGGCAAGTGATTTGACGATTTTGTATGGCGGTAGCGTAAAGGCTGCCAATGCCAAGGAACTGTTTGCTCAGCCAGATATTGATGGCGGGTTGGTGGGTGGTGCTTCGTTGGTGGCGGAAGAGTTTTTGGCCATCGGCGCAGCAGTCTGATTTTTTTAAAAAGGCGATATTTATGTATTCACTGGTACTTGTGCTCAATATGCTCTCAGGTCTGGGCGTGATTGGTCTGGTGCTCATGCAGCACGGCAAGGGCGCAGATATGGGCGCTGCCTTTGGTGGCGGTTCATCCGGTAGTTTGTTTGGTGCGACGGGTTCCTCGAACTTCCTGTCCAAGAGCACTGCAGTGCTCGCAGCGATTTTCTTGATCACCTGTCTGAGCCTGAACTACATGGCCGGCAAGCAACCGCATGCCACCAGCGTTGTTGATGGCATTGTTGTTGATCCAGCCAAGAGCGATGTGCCAGCCCCTTCTGCACCCGCTGCTGATCCACGCACTAGCGATATTCCAAAGTAAATAAAATTGCAGTCGATTAATCAGGCGGCGCCTGACTACGCTATAATTTGCGCCGCTTGAATGCTTTGTATCGCAGTGCCGACGTGGTGAAATTGGTAGACACGCTATCTTGAGGGGGTAGTGACGTAAGTCGTATGAGTTCGAGTCTCATCGTCGGCACCAGATTTTAGTTTTGAGCGTTGTTTTTGGTAAGTTGTTGTATTGGTGTTATTGGCTTAACCCCTGCTGTTGTCGAAAGAACAACGGTGCTAACGAATAAAGAGTGGCTTAACCACACTATGTTGGAAAACTACTTCCCTGTTTTAGTCTTTATTCTGGTTGGACTTGGCTTCGGCTGTGCTCCAATCATTCTCGGGCGTATTGTTGCTCCGCACCGCCCTGACAGTGAAAAACTGTCTCCCTATGAATGTGGTTTCGAGGCGTTTGAAGACGCCCGAATGAAATTTGATGTGCGCTATTACCTGATCGCCATCATTTTCATTCTGTTCGATCTTGAAATCGCGTTTCTTTTCCCTTGGGCTTCCATTTTCAAAGAAATCGTTGCGACCGATGCGGTCAAGTTCTTCGGTTTCATTGAAATGCTGGTGTTCCTGGCCATTTTGGTGGTCGGCTACGTCTATGCGTGGGCCAAGGGCGCACTGGATTGGGAGTAATAACGCATGAGTATTGAAGGCGTTCTGCAAGAGGGTTTTGTCACCACTACCCTCGATAAATTGGTCAACTGGACCCGTACCGGTTCACTGTGGCCGATGACTTTTGGTCTGGCCTGCTGTGCGGTGGAGATGATTCACGCCGGCTGTTCGCGCTATGACCTCGATCGTTTTGGTGTGGTGTTCCGCCCCAGTCCGCGTCAATCCGACGTGATGATCGTGGCAGGTACCCTGTGTAACAAGATGGCTCCGGCCCTGCGCAAGGTTTATGACCAGATGCCAGAGCCACGTTGGGTAATCTCCATGGGCTCATGTGCTAATGGCGGTGGTTACTACCATTATTCCTATTCGGTTGTGCGCGGCTGTGACCGCATCGTGCCGGTTGATGTTTATGTTCCTGGTTGCCCGCCCACAGCAGAAGCGCTGCTGTACGGCATCATTCAGCTGCAGAACAAGATCAAGCGCACCTACACCATCGCTCGCTAAGTTTTCCCAGGCTATCCATCGATCATGAGTGCAAAGCTCCAAAAGCTCAGTCAGACCCTGCTAGATGTATTTGCCGACCGCATCGCCGCGCCGGTGACTGCATTGGGCGAGGTCACCATTGAAGTTCCCGCGGCCATCTATGCCGAAGTCATGCTCACATTGCGCGATAACGAAGCGCTGCATTTTGAGCAGTTGATTGACCTGTGTGGTGTCGATTATTCGACCTACACCGGCTACAGTGGTTTGCGTTATGCAACCGTTGTGCATCTGATGTCCATCAAGCACAACTGGCGTTTGCGCGTTCGCGCTTTCTCGACTGATGACTCCTTCCCGATCATTGCTTCGGTGAATGACATCTGGAATTCGGCCAACTGGTTCGAGCGCGAGTCGTTCGATCTGTTCGGCATCATGTACGAAGGTCACTCCGATCTGCGTCGTATCCTCACCGACTACGGTTTCGTTGGTCATCCTTTCCGCAAGGATTTCCCGATTTCCGGTTACGTTGAAATGCGTTACGACGAAGAGCAGAAGCGTGTGGTCTACCAACCCGTCACGATCGAGCCGCGCGAAGTGACGCCGCGCATTGTGCGCGAAGAGGTTTACGGAAAGGTGGATGAACGTGGCTGAGATTCGTAACTACACCCTTAACTTTGGTCCGCAACACCCGGCCGCACACGGTGTGCTGCGTCTGGTGCTTGAGCTCGACGGCGAAGTCATCGTACGTTCTGATCCGCATATCGGTCTGCTGCATCGCGCGACTGAAAAGCTTGCGGAAACCCGTACCTGGATTCAGTCCGTGCCATACATGGATCGTCTCGACTACGTGTCGATGATGTGTAATGAGCATGCCTACTGCATGGCCATCGAAAAGCTGCTCGGCGTTGAAGTGCCCGAGCGTGCCCAGTACATCCGTGTGATGTTCGATGAAATCACGCGCATCCTGAATCACCTGCTGAACATTGGTACCCATGCGCTGGATATCGGCGCCATGGCCATGGTGTTGTACACCTTCCGCGAACGTGAAGATCTTATGGATGCTTACGAAGCCGTTTCAGGCGCGCGTATGCATGCGGCTTACTATCGTCCAGGCGGCGTTTATCGCGATCTGCCGGACACTATGCCGAAGTACCAACTCAATCAATTCAAGAACGCTTCCGCGATCAAGGAGCTCAACGATTCCCGTTCGGGCTCGCTGCTCGACTTCCTGGAAGACTTCACCAATCGCTTCCCGACTTACTGCGACGAATACGAAACATTGCTGACCGATAACCGTATCTGGAAGCAGCGTACCGTTGGCGTAGGTGTTGTGTCGCCCGAGCGTGCCCTGCAAATGGGTATGACTGGCGCCATGCTGCGTGGTTCTGGCGTTGAGTGGGACTTGCGCAAGAAGCAACCGTACGAAGTGTACGACCGCCTGGACTTTGATATTCCAGTGGGCGTGAATGGCGATTCATACGATCGTTATCTGGTTCGCATGGCCGAAATGCGCCAGTCCAATAACATCATCAAGCAATGTATTACCTGGTTGCGCGCCAACCCAGGTCCGGTGATTACCGAGAACCACAAGATTGCTCCGCCTAACCGCGAAAGCATGAAGACCAATATGGAAGAGCTGATTCACCACTTCAAGCTCTTTACTGAAGGTATGCACGTTCCTGCTGGCGAATGCTATGCCGGCGTGGAGCATCCTAAGGGCGAGTTCGGCATCTATGCGGTGTCGGATGGCGCCAACAAGCCTTACCGCCTGAAGATTCGCGCCCCGGGTTATGCCCATCTGGCTGCGTTGGATGAAATGGCCAAGGGTCACATGATTGCCGATGCTGTCACCATCATCGGCACCATGGACGTCGTATTCGGTGAGATTGATAGATAACCATGCTGAGCCAAGACGCACTTAAACTAATCGATCGCGAGGTCGCCAAGTACCCGGCCGACCAGAAGCAATCCGCCGTCATGGCGGCGCTTGCTATTGCCCAGGATGAAAAGGGCTGGTTGCCGCGCGACCTGATTGAATACGTTGCCACCTATCTCGAGATGCCGGCGATTGCTGCATACGAAGTGGCGAGTTTCTACAATATGTACGACCTCGATCCGGTCGGCAAATTCAAGATCACGGTGTGTACTAATCTGCCGTGCGCCTTGTCCGGTGGCGTGCATGCCGCTGACTACGTCAAGGAAAAACTCGGCATCGATTTCAACGAGACCACTGCCGACGGCAAGTTCACCCTTAAAGAAGGTGAGTGCATGGGTGCCTGCGGTTACGCGCCAGTGATCCTCCTGAACAACAAGCACATGTGCAGCCACATGACGCCGGAACAAATTGACAAGCTGCTGGGGGATTGCAAATGACGCTGATTGCAACCAAAGAGCCGCTACTGACCATCGGCTGGAATGGCGATGCCGCATGGAGCATCAAGGACTACGAAGCACGCGGCGGCTATTCCGCCCTGCGCAAGATCCTGAGCGAAAAGACCCCACCGGAAACCATTATTGCCGAGCTTAAAGCTTCCGTGCTGCGCGGCCGCGGCGGTGCAGGTTTCCCGACCGGTCTCAAGTGGAGCTTCATGCCCAAGGGCATTACTGGCGACAAGTACATTGTCTGTAACTCCGACGAAGGCGAACCAGGTACCTTCAAGGATCTGGACATCCTGCGCTACGACCCGCATTCGGTGATCGAAGGCATGGCTATTGCGGCTTACACCATTGGTGCGAATCGCGGCTACAACTACATTCACGGTGAAATCTTCGAAACCTATAAGCGTTTCGAAGAGGCGCTCGACGAAGCTCGCGCTGCCGGCCTGCTTGGTCAGAACATCATGGGTAGCGGCTTCAACTTCGAGTTGTTTGCTCACCATGGTTACGGCGCCTATATTTGCGGCGAAGAAACGGGTCTGCTCGAGTCGATCGAAGGCAAGAAGGGCCAACCACGCTTCAAGCCGCCGTTCCCAGCGACTTTCGGTCTGTATGGCCGTCCGACTACGATCAATAACACCGAGACCTTCTCAGCCGTGCCGCAGATTCTGCGCATGGGCGGCGAGAAGTACTTGACCCTGGGTAAGCCGAACAACGGCGGCACCAAGCTGTTCTCGATCTCCGGTCATGTGAATAAGCCAGGCAATTACGAGATCCCGATGGGCATGCCATTCTCAGAGTTGCTGGAGATGGCTGGCGGTATGCGCGGTGGTCGTAAGTTGAAGGCGGTGATTCCAGGTGGTTCGTCGGCGCCAGTCTTGCCAGGCGACATCATGATGCAATGCACGATGGACTATGACTCCATCGCCAAAGCTGGCTCCATGCTTGGTTCCGGCGCCATCATCGTGATGGACGAAACCGTGTGTATGGTTAAGGCGCTGGAGCGTCTGTCGTACTTCTACTTCGAAGAGTCGTGCGGTCAATGTACGCCGTGCCGTGAGGGTACGGGTTGGCTGTATCGCGTTGTGCATCGTATCGAGTCTGGTCTCGGACGTCCTGAAGATCTCGATCTGCTCAACAGCGTGACCGACAATATTATGGGCCGTACGATTTGCGCCCTCGGCGATGCCGCTTCACTCCCAGTGCGTAGTTTCATCAAGCACTTCCAGAGTGAATTCGAATATCACATTGAAAACAAGCATTGCCTCGTGCCGCCTGATGTACAGCGCGCTGGCAGCACTTTCTACGTAGGCCCGTCATGCTAGAAATCGAAATCGACGGTAAGTCGATGCAGGTTGCCGAAGGCAGCACCATCATGGATGCCGCCCACGAAGCCGGCACCTATATTCCTCACTTCTGCTATCACAAGAAGCTGACCATTGCGGCCAACTGCCGCATGTGTCTGGTTCAAGTCGAGAAGGCACCCAAGCCACTGCCAGCCTGCGCGACGCCGGTTGCCAATGGCATGAAGGTATTCACGCACTCCGAACTGGCCGTTAAGGCGCAGAAGGGCGTGATGGAATTCCTGCTGATCAATCACCCACTGGATTGTCCAATCTGCGACCAGGGCGGCGAGTGTCAGCTGCAGGATTTGGCCGTCGGTTACGGTGGTTCCGCTTCGCGCTATCAGGAAGAAAAGCGCGTCGTGTTCAACAAGAACCTCGGCCCGTTGGTTAGCACCGACATGACCCGCTGCATTCACTGCACGCGTTGCGTTCGCTTCACCCAGGAAATCGCTGGCGAAATGGAAATGGGTCAAGCCGGCCGCGGTGAGCATTCCGAAATCATGCCGTTCATCGAGAAGACGGTTGATTCCGAACTTTCCGGCAATATCATCGATCTGTGCCCGGTTGGCGCACTGACTTCCAAGCCTTTCCGCTTTGCTGCACGTACTTGGGAGCTGGCGCGCCGCAAGTCGGTCAGCCCGCACGATGGTCTGGGTAGCAACCTGATTGTTCAGGTCAAGCACGACAAGGTGCTGCGTGTACTGCCGCTGGAAAACGAAGAAGTTAACGAATGCTGGTTGTCGGACAAGGATCGCTTCTCGTACGAAGCTGTCAATTCCGAACAGCGTTTGACCAAGCCTATGGTCAAACAAGACGGTCAATGGCATGAAGTCGAATGGAATGTGGCGCTGGATTACATCACCCACGCCCTCAAGGACATCAAGAACAGCGACGCCAACGGCATCGCGACTCTGGTGTCGCCGCATTCGACCGTGGAAGAACTGTATCTGGCACAGAAGCTGACCCGTGCATTGGGTTCCGGCAACGTCGACTTCCGTCTGCGTCAATCTGACTTCTCGCTCGATGGCAAGCGCAGTGGCGCGCCATGGCTGGGCATGAAGGTCGCCGAGTTTTCGGCACTGGACCGCGTGCTGGTGGTGGGTTCGTTCCTGCGCAAGGATCATCCGCTGCTGGCCCAACGTCTGCGTCAGTCGGCCAAGCGTGGTGCACAAGTTTCATTGATCAATTCGACTAACGATGATCAGCTGATCAAGAACACGCTGAGTGCCATCGCGCTGCCTTCGCAGCTGCCAAATGTGTTGGCCGAAGTCGTCAAGGCCGTTGCTGCCAAGAAGGGCGCAACCGCCGATGCAGCACTGGCCAACGTTACGGTTTCCGCTGCTGCCGACAAGATTGCTGAAAGCCTGGTTTCCGGCAGCAATGCTGGCGTATTCCTCGGCAACTTTGCCCAGCAACATCCGCAAGCAGCCACACTGGAAGTATTGGCACAGCAACTGGCACAACTGCTCGGCGCCCGTTGGGGTGTGCTGGGTGAGTCGGCCAATGCGGTGGGTGGCTATATCGCTGGTGCTACTCCAAGCGGTCTCAACGCTGCGCAAATGTTTGCCCAACCACGCAAGGCTTATCTGATTGTCAATGCAGAGCCTGAACTGGATAGTGCTAATGGCGCGCAAGCCGTCGCCGCGCTCAAGGACGCAGCCATGGTTGCCGTGTTCTCGGCCTTCAAGTCCGAAGCCGCGCTTGAATACGCTGATGTGCTGCTGCCTATCTCGCCATTCACCGAAACCTCCGGTACCTATATCAATACCGAAGGTCGTGTGCAGAGTTTCAATGCCGTTGCCAAGCCACTCGGCGATGTCCGTCCGGGCTGGAAGGTACTGCGCGTACTCGGCAACCTGCTGAATGTACCTGGCTTTGAATACAACAGCAGTGAAGATGTGCGTAACGAAGCACTCGGCGCTGAAGCTGAGTTTGTCAGCGGCCTGAACAATGCAGTGTCGGGCAGCGTTGCTCTCAACGGTGCAAGCTCCGGTGTTGAGCGTATTGCTGAT
Source organism: Rhodocyclaceae bacterium (assembly GCA_035493575.1). GTDB lineage: Bacteria > Pseudomonadota > Gammaproteobacteria > Burkholderiales > Rhodocyclaceae. The sequence continues at coordinate 11,036 of DATJIB010000037.1, forward strand.
GTGCCTATCTACTTTGCCGATTCGCTGGTGCGTCGTGCCACCAGTCTGCAACGTTCGCGTGATGCAGCCAAGCCGGCTGCTCGTGTGAATGCCGCGACAGCGACCAAATTGGGTCTCGAAGGCGCAACTGAAGTTACTGTGAAGCAGGGTAGTGCAGCAGTGCGTTTGCCATTGAGCATTGACGCCGGCGTACCGGATGGTGCGGTGCGTGTGGCTGCAGCGCATGCCAATACCAGCGCCCTGGGTGCGATGTTTGGTCAACTCAGCGTGGAGCGTGCGTAATGAATCCTGTATTCGCACTCCTCAATGAACATGTCGCACCGCTGTTTGGCAGCTATGGTTCGCAAGCCGTTATCGCGATCTGGACGGTATTGAAAATCGTCCTGATTGTTGCTCCTCTGCTTGGTTGCGTGGCTTACCTGACTCTGGCTGAACGTAAGATTCTGGCCTGGATGCACGTACGTGTTGGCCCGAACCGCGTGGGTCCATGGGGCTTGCTCCAGCCTATCGCCGACGGCGTCAAGCTGTTGCTCAAGGAAATCATTTTCCCAAGTCGTGCTGACAAGGGGCTGTTCCTGCTTGGCCCCATCATGGCGATTGCACCAGCACTGGCAGCATGGGCTGTGATCCCATTCACCGATACTTTGGTGCTGGCGAATATTGATGCTGGTGTTCTGTATCTGCTGTCGGTTTCGTCCTTGGGTGTGTATGGCGTGATCATCGCCGGTTGGGCTTCGAACTCGAAGTACTCTTTCCTCGGTGCCTTGCGTGCGGCCAGCCAGATGGTGTCGTACGAAGTATCGATGGGTATGGCCCTGATCGTGGTGCTGATGGTGTCGGGCAGTTTGAATCTGTCGGAAATCGTGAATGCGCAGAACCGCGGTTTTGGCGCTAGCCATGGCGTTGGTTTCTTCTCCTGGAACTGGCTGCCGCTGCTGCCGATGTTTATCGTGTATCTGGTCTCGGGCGTGGCTGAAACCAACCGCGCACCATTCGACGTGGTTGAAGGCGAGTCGGAAATTGTGGCCGGCCACATGGTCGAATACTCGGGCATGTCGTTTGCGCTGTTCTTCCTCGCTGAGTACGCCAATATGTGGCTGATCGCGGCGATGACCTCGACCTTCTTCCTGGGCGGCTGGTTGTCACCAGTGTCGTTCCTGCCGGATGGTTTTGGCTGGTTCGTACTCAAGTCGTGTTTTGTGATCTTCCTGTTCCTGTGGTTCCGCGCGACATTCCCGCGTTATCGCTATGACCAGATTATGCGTCTGGGCTGGAAGGTATTCGTGCCACTTTGTTTTGCTTGGATTTTCGTGGTTGGCGTGTGGATGATGTCCCCGCTTAACCTCTGGAAGTAAGGAGACTGCCCCATGGGTGCAATGAAGGAATATTTCAGCAGTCTGCTTTTAAAGGAACTGCTGAAGGGTATGACGGTGACTGGCAAATACATGTTTGCCCGCAAGATCACTGTGCAATTCCCTGAAGAGAAAACGCCGCAAAGTAATCGCTTCCGTGGCTTGCATGCATTGCGTCGCTATCCAAATGGCGAAGAGCGTTGTATCGCCTGCAAGCTTTGCGAAGCCGTGTGTCCTGCGCTGGCAATTACGATTGAGTCGGAACAGCGTCCTGACGACAACAGCCGTCGTACCACGCGTTACGACATCGATCTGACCAAGTGCATATTCTGTGGTTTCTGCGAAGAAGCCTGCCCAGTCGATGCAATTGTCGAAACCCGCGTTTTCGAGTATCACGGTGAAACCCGTGGTGATCTGTATTACACCAAGCAGATGCTGCTGGCGAACGGTGATCGTTATGAATCACAAATCGCTGCAGATCGTGAAGCAGACGCCAAGTTCCGGTAATCATAATGGCCTTCCAATCCCTTCTCTTCTACATTTTCTCGGCCGTACTGCTGCTTTCGGCAGTGTGTGTCATCACCGCGCGTAACCCGGTGCATGCTGTGCTTTTCCTGGTGCTGTGCTTCTTCAACGCCGGCGGCCTGTGGATGCTGTTGCATGCAGAGTTCCTCGCCATCATGCTGGTCATGGTGTACGTCGGCGCTGTCATGGTCTTGTTCCTCTTCGTCGTGATGATGCTGGATATCAATATCGAGCGTCTGCGTCAGGGCTTCTGGAATGCCCTGCCGATTGGCGCAGTGGTGGGTGGTGCCATGGCCGTTGAAATGAGCATCATCCTCGGTGGTCGCTACTTTGGTCTGCAAGCATTGCCAGCCCCGGCTGATCCTGCTGCCGGCTTCAGCAACACCAAAGAGTTGGGTCGTCTGCTTTTCACCGACTACGTTTATCCGTTTGAACTGGCTTCAGTGATTCTGCTGGTGGCAATTATTGCTGCCGTGATGCTGACCCTGCGCCAGCGCAAGGACAGCAAGGCGATGAATCCTCGCCTGCAAGTTCTGGTCAAGGCGGCTGACCGCGTTCGTATCGTCAAGATGGAATCGGTCGTTGAAGCGCCGGCAATTGTTGAAACACCTGCGGCTGAAGGCCAGGAAGGGAGCAAGGCATGATTCCTTTGTCGAGTTATCTGATCCTGGCTGCGGTGCTGTTCTGCATCGCCGTTGTAGGTATCTTCCTGAACCGCAAGAATCTGATTGTGCTGTTGATGGCAATCGAGTTGATGTTGCTGGCGGTGAATATCAACTTTGTGGCGTTCTCTGCTTATCTGAACGACATCAACGGACAGTTGTTCGTGATTTTCATTCTGACAGTCGCTGCGGCTGAATCGGCCATTGGTCTGGCGATTCTGGTCGTACTCTTCCGCAACTTGTCGACGATCCACGTCGACGATCTCGACAGCCTCAAGGGCTAACAAGGGCTTGCTGAAACAATGGATATGAAGACCCTTTATCTGCTCGTTCCACTGGCGCCCCTGGCGGGCGCCATTCTGGCCGGCCTCTTTGGCAAGCAAATCGGCCGCACTGGTTCGCATGTTGTGACCATCCTCGGCGTGGCAATTGCCTTTGCCTTGTCGGTTGTGATCTTCAATGATGTGCAAGCCGGCCATACCTTCAACGGCACCGTCTATACTTGGATGGAGTCGGGCGGTTTGAGCCTGCAAGTCGGTTTCCTGATCGACAAGCTCACCGTCATGATGATGTTGGTGGTGACCTTCGTGTCATTGATGGTGCACTTGTACACCGTCGGCTACATGGCTGAAGATCCTGGCTACCAACGTTTCTTCAGCTACATCTCGCTGTTTACCTTCTCGATGCTGATGCTCGTGATGAGCAACAACTTCGTGCAGCTGTTCTTTGGCTGGGAAGCAGTAGGTCTGGTTTCGTATCTGCTGATCGGCTTCTGGTACACCAAGCCGACTGCAATTTACGCCAACCTGAAAGCCTTCCTGGTTAACCGCGTCGGCGACTTTGGCTTCCTGCTTGGTATCGGCCTGGTCGCAGCTTATGCGGGCTCGCTTAACTACGCTGATGTCTTCGCGCAAAAGGAACAACTGGCAGCGAGCACGATTGAGCTGTTCTCTGGCACGCCTTGGTCGCTGATCTCGGTAATCTGTATTTGCCTTTTTATCGGCGCCATGGGTAAGTCGGCGCAAGTGCCATTGCACATCTGGCTGCCAGATTCGATGGAAGGTCCAACCCCGATTTCCGCACTGATCCACGCGGCAACCATGGTGACCGCCGGTATCTTCATGGTGACGCGTATGTCGCCACTGTATGAGCTGTCGGATGCAGCCTTGTCCTTCGTGCTGGTGATCGGCGCCACGACTGCGCTGTTCATGGGCTTCCTCGGCCTGATCCAGAATGACATCAAGCGCGTTGTCGCTTACTCGACGCTATCGCAGCTCGGCTACATGACGGTGGCATTGGGTGTGTCGGCCTACTCGGTCGCGACTTTCCACCTGATGACGCACGCTTTCTTCAAGGCTTTGCTGTTCCTGGGTGCGGGTTCGGTAATCATGGGCTGCCACCACAATCAGGACATCCGTTACATGGGTGGTCTGTGGAAGCACATGAAGATCACTTGGTTCACCTCCTTGCTGGGTTCGCTGGCTTTGATCGGTTTCCCGTTCTTCTCCGGCTTCTACTCCAAGGATTCGATCATCGAAGCGGTGGCACTGTCGCACTTGCCTGGCCACAGCTACGCTTACTTCGCGGTTGTTGCGGGTGTATTCGTTACCGCCTTCTACTCCTTCCGCATGTACTTCCTGGTGTTCCATGGCGAAGAGCGCTATGACCAGAATCCAGACGCACATCACGATGACCACGCGCATGACGATCACGCCCATGATGCTCATCATGCCGATGCACATCACGACGATGCGCACGGCCATGACGACCATCACGGTGGCAAGCCGCATGAGTCGCCTTGGGTGGTGTGGGTACCACTGGTGCTGCTCGCGATCCCATCGGTTGCGATTGGCTACCTCGCTATCGAGCCTATGCTGTTTGGTGATTGGTTTGGTTCTGCTGTCGTGATCGACGCAGTCAAGCACCCAGCTGTGCATGAAATGGCGGAAGAGTTCCACTCGCCAGCTGCGATGGCAATTCATGGCCTGACTTCATTGCCGTTCTTCCTGGCAATGGCTGGTGTAGTCACTGCATGGTTCTTCTATCTGAAGGCTCCGCAAATTCCTGCTGCGATTGCGCGTACCTGCAAGCCGCTGTATGTACTGCTGGATAACAAGTACTACTTCGACCGCTTCAACGAGCTGGTTGTAATGGCCGGTTCGCGCGCACTGGGCAAGGGCTTGTGGAAAGCCGGCGACCAGATGGTGATTGATGGTTTGCTAGTAAATGGTTCTGCACGTACGGTGGGTGTGATTGCAATGCTGGTGCGTCTGGTGCAAACCGGCCAGCTTTATCTCTACGCCTTTGCCATGATCTTTGGTGTCTTTGCTCTGCTGACCTATCTGTACTGGGTCAACTGGGCATGGCTAAAGCAATTCGTTCTCTGATCGCTGACTGCCTGAAAATACTTAAAACATGAATTCGTCACTTCTCAGTCTCGCTATCTGGACCCCGATCATCGGCGCAATCTTCGTGCTGATGACAGGCAATGATAGAAACGCCCACATTGCTCGCCCGCTGGCGTTGCTTGTTTCCATCGTCAGTCTTCTGGTCACCTTGCCGCTTTATACCGGCTTTGACCGTGCTGATGCAGGCATGCAGTTCGTTGAGCTGGCCTCGTGGATTCCACGCTTCAATATCAACTATCACCTCGGTGTTGATGGCATCTCGCTGCTGTTTATCCTGCTCAATAGCTTCATCACTATTTTTGTGGTGCTGGCTGCATGGCAAGTGGTCGAGAAGAAGGTTGCCCAGTACATGGCCGCCTTCCTGATCATGTCGGGTCTGATCAACGGCATTTTCTCTGCCCTGGATGGCATCCTGTTCTACGTCTTCTTCGAAGCCTCGCTGATCCCGATGTATCTAATCATCGGCGTCTGGGGCGGACCGAAGCGCGTGTATGCCGCGTTCAAGTTCTTCCTCTACACCTTGCTCGGCTCCTTGCTGATGCTTGTTGCCCTGATCTATCTGTTCCTGGCCTCGCATGGCAGCTTCAGTATTCTGGATTGGCATCAACTCAAGATCGGCATGCAGCCACAGCTGTATCTGTTCCTGGCCTTCCTGATTGCTTTCGCCGTCAAGGTGCCGATGTGGCCAGTGCATACCTGGTTGCCGGATGCCCACGTTGAAGCGCCGACAGGTGGTTCCGTCGTACTGGCTGCAATTGCGCTGAAGCTCGGTGCTTACGGTTTCCTGCGGTTCTCGCTGCCGATCGCGCCAGATGCCAGCCATTACTTCCAGCCGATGATGATCACGCTGAGTCTGATCGCTGTTGTCTACATTGGTTTTGTTGCGCTTGTGCAGCAGGACATGAAGAAGCTGGTGGCGTACTCCTCAATCTCGCACATGGGCTTTGTGACCCTGGGCTTCTTCATCTTCAATCAGCTCGGTATTGAAGGCGCTCTGGTGCAGATGATCTCGCACGGTTTTGTTTCGGGCGCCATGTTCCTGTGTATCGGCGTGCTGTACGACCGTATGCATACCCGTGAGATTTCCGCTTACGGTGGGGTTGTCAATACCATGCCTAAGTTTGCCGCTTTCTTCCTTCTGTTCGCGATGGCCAATTCCGGTCTGCCGGCAACTTCCGGTTTCGTCGGCGAGTTCATGGTGATCCTGGGTGCAGTCAAATTCAACTTCTGGGTGGCGTTCGCTGCGGCAACTACCCTGATCGTTGGCGCGGCTTACACCCTGTGGATGTACAAGCGCGTGATTTTTGGTGATGTGGCTAACTCGCATGTGGCTGAGCTGACCGATATCAACAACCGTGAATTCCTGATTCTTGGTGTACTCGCCATTGCTGTCTTGGCGATGGGTCTGTACCCCTTCCCGTTCTCCGATGTAATGCATGCCTCGGTTGATAACCTGCTCAAGCACGTGGCAGTGAGCAAGATCGCGATCTAAATAACTATGCTGACTAATTTCGTCCTGCCTAATCTCGCGCCAGCCTATCCAGAGCTCTTTCTGCTGGCGATGGCCTGTGTCATCCTCCTGGTTGATGTCATCCTCGGCGCCGCCTGTCGCGGCTTGGTCGCCGCCTTGTCCCTGCTGACACTGTTTGTCTGTGCCGTGCTGACCGCAACAACGGCAACCGGCGAACCGACCATGACATTCAGCAATATGTTTGTCGATGACCTGTTCTCCGACTTCCTGAAAATGCTGGTGTATGCAGGGGTTGCTACCGTCATGGTGTACTCGCGCGGCTACCTGCGTGATCGCAACCTGGACAAGAGCGAGTATTACCTGCTCATGTTGTTCGCCACCCTGGGCATGATGGTCATGATCTCGGCCAACCACTTCCTGACCGTGTATCTGGGTCTTGAGCTGATGTCCTTGTCGATCTACTCCCTGGTTGCGATGGATCGTGACTCGTCACGTTCGACCGAAGCTGCAATGAAGTATTTCATCCTGGGTGCCTTGGCATCAGGTCTGCTGCTCTACGGTATGTCGATGGTTTATGGTGCGACCGGCACGCTTGAAATCAATGGCGTGTTGCAAGCAATTGCCACTGGCAATGCTTACGGCATCGTCCTGGTGTTCGGTTTGGTCTTCCTGGTTTCCGGCATCGCCTTCAAGCTCGGCGTTGTGCCATTCCATATGTGGGTACCGGATGTGTATCACGGCGCTACTACGCCGATGACACTGTTGATCAGCTCCGCACCTAAGCTGGCTGCATTTGCCATGACCATGCGCTTGCTGGTGTTTGGTGCTGTGCCACTAGCCGAGCAATGGCAGCCTATGCTATTGATCATGGCCGTCCTGTCGATTGCAATCGGTAACCTTGCCGCTATTGCGCAAACCAACATCAAGCGCATGTTTGCGTATTCAGCGATCTCGCACATGGGCTTCATGCTGCTGGCATTGACGACCGGTGTGTTTGACGGTCAAGCCACGCTGGCGCTGGAAGCCTATACCTCGGCGTTCTACTATATGGTTGCCTACGTGATCATGTCGTTGGCTGGTTTTGGCATGCTGCTGCTGCTGTCACGTGCCGGTTACGATGTTGAAACCCTGGAAGACTTCAAAGGCCTGAATCAACGCAGCCCATGGTTTGCCTTCATCATGCTCATGGTGATGTTCTCCATGGCCGGTGTGCCATTCTTCATCGGCTTCTTCGCCAAGCTGTCGGTACTGCTGTCGGTTGTA
>DATJIB010000038.1:0-15179 GCA_035493575.1 Rhodocyclaceae bacterium
ACCATTCCCAAGCTGGCGGTTGAAGCCGGGATGGAATGGGGCATCCGTTATGCGCCCTCGGTCATGCAGCGCATCGCCAATATTCCGCAGCAGACCAAGCGCACCTTTCCAATGGTGGGGCTCATCTATCCCTACAACGTCACCTACAGCCTCACCATTGATTGGCCGCAAAGCGTCTCTATGGCGGCCGACCCAAGCACGCGCCGTTACAGCAATGATTTTTACACGCTGGAAACTCACAATAGCTTCCGCGGCAATCAATCAAAATTCGACATGAGCTTCGAGACACGAGACACCTACGTGGCCCCGAAGCAAGTCAGCAAGTACATCGAAGACATACGCATGACCGATCGCTACATCGGTAACTACATTACGGTCAGCAAAGACGCGATTAAGAGTAACGGTGTCTTGGGCAAAGCCACGCTGCAGGAAACGATTAGCCAGCGTCTGAAAAAGCGCGTCGAGCAACTCAGCAAGTCCATCGACTCCGGGCGTCTGAGCGGCAATGATCTGGCTGAAGCCTACTGTGAGCGCGCCGAGACCCAGGCCGACCTGGGCAACACATCTGCCAGCATCAAGGACGCCGCCGAAGCGAGCAAGCTCGCGCCTGATTCGATTTCAGTAACGGAATGCCGTGCCAGTGTGTCTTTTTTCAATGGCGACCTCGGTAAGGCTATCACCGACTACAGCAAGGCCATCCGCAATGGCTCAGCCGGCTTTGCCAACTATTATGGTCGCGGCCGCGCACGCTTCTACGACAACAAGCTCAGCGATGCCGCTGACGACTTTCTTAAAGCCGGGCGGCTGACTGATGAAGGCGGCGACAAACTCTACGCCGACCTTTGGTATATCTGGACCATGCAGCGCCTGGGTAAGCCCCTGGCAGAGGAAGTCAGAAAACGTGCCGAGGAAAATCCGCGCGGTGCCTGGCCCCGCCCTGCTCTGGCCATGTTGATTGGCAAAATCACGCCAGAGCAAATGCTGGAGGAAGTAAATAAGAAAACCGGTGACGAACGCGAACTCAATCTCACTGAAGCCAAGTTCTACCTCGGTCAGTACTACCTGAACCAAGGCAAGGCCGCCGCGGCCCGTACGGCCTTTGAAGAAGTCCGCAAGCAAGGCATCACTATGTACGTGGAGCATGTAGCAGCGGGCCTGGAGTTGGCGCGGATGAAGCTCAAATAATGAAACGGGGGCGAACCGACTCGCCAAGGCTTTAAACCTGCAAGCAATAAATAAACTCGTTTCGGATATACCTATTCGAGGAAGTTCAGTTATATTTTCAGACTGTTATAGCCTGTAAGGTGTTGCCATGAGAGCTCTGTGTATTGTCATACTGACCCTTTTCCTTGCACCGCAAGCGCATGCACAGGGCTTCCTGCGCGCCCTGTCCAACGCACTGAGCGGTAACAGCAATAAAGAGCCAGTCGTTAATAACAGCTCCGCCACCTCCACCATTGGCGTACGCGGCGTCGATGACGATGACGGCGAAAAGAAAACCGGCGCAAGTTCGAATACTGCTGACGCTGCCGATTTGAAAGCACTGGATAACTGGTCAGCCACAGCAATTGGCGCAGAAAAAGCCGCCAGCAAACGCGGCTTGGTTGCGCAAAAGTCCGTTAGCTATACGCCGGTAGCAGGGAGCGAGCAATGAAACACCGACTCGTCCTCGCAGCCTCGACGGCCTTCTTGATCAACACTTCCCTGCCCGCAAACGCCCTCGACTTTGGCAACATCATCGGTAAGTCCCTATCCAAGGGCGTGCAAAGCATGCAGGACAGCAAGCAGGTTGCAAAAACCAGCGAGGCCGACGAAATCACCATTGGTCGCAATCTGGCTGGTCCCTTGCTAGGCAAATACAAACCGATCCAGAATGAAGCGCTGCAGCGCTACATCAACAATGTTGGCATGTGGATCGCCCTGCAATCCTCGCGGCCTAAATTACCGTGGCGCTTTGCCGCAGTGGAAGGCAGCAACGTCAATGCCTTTGCCCTGCCCGGCGGAGTTGTAGTCGTCACCCGCGGCATGCTGAATATGCTCAGCAACGAAGCCGAACTGGCCTGTGTGCTTGGCCATGAAGTTGCCCACGTCGACCAGCAGCACCACCTCAAAGTGCTTGAAGGCAGCGTGGCGCAAAAAGGCTTTATCGATGGCGCCGTCGAAGGGGTTGGCGATGAAATCGGTAAACAAGGTTTTGGGGGGCAAGTCGTGGTTGGACTCACCAAAGACTCGCCTCAGGCTGGCGCGAACATACTCATGACCCTGCGTCTTGATCGTGGCGCTGAAAGCGAAGCCGACCATGAAGGCATACTCCTGGCCGCCAAGGCCGGCTACGATCCAGGTGCCTGCCTGACCTTTATGCAGCGCCTTGCTTCCGGCAAGACCGCAACGACGTTGATGGAAGACCTGGGCAAAACCCATCCACCTGCCGCAGATCGTGCCACTGACGTAGAAGAGTCATTGCGCCGCCTCAAGGGAGCAACACCAGGCGAAGGCGCCCGACCACCGCTCAATCTCAACCTGAGCATGACCGACAGCGGCAAGAAGAAGAAAAACTGATTCGCCTAACGTGGAAACGTGCTTAGGTAAGCCAGGAGATTGGCTATCTCCTGGTCATTGCTGATACCCCAGAAACGCATATTGTTGCCGGGCACCACATCGCTGGGCGCCTTGAGAAAAGCGCGCAGCTTGTCTTCGGACCACACGAAACCGGCGTTTTTCATTGCTAGCGAATATTTGTAATCCTTGGTTGCGCCTGCGGGCCGTCCGATCAGGCCATTCAACTGCGGCCCAAAGCCACCCCGCGCCGATGGACCAAGCTGATGACAGCTGGCGCATTTGGCGAACGCAGCTTTGCCAGCAACCGGATCAGCCGCGTAAGACACGGAAATCGGAAACATCAGCAGCGCCAGGAATATAGGTTTGAGCATTTGCTTGAGCAAGCGTGGTGCCGGCAAAAGGAATCGAACCCTCGACCTTCTGATTACAAATCAGCTGCTCTACCAACTGAGCTATGCCGGCACTTACACGGGATATTGCCTATCCCGGACAACACGCAAAATTTGCATTGCGCGGCGCGCATTATAACCGGGTTAAGGCGGTAAACTTACCTCCACATGCCACTATCTGCTTCGACCAAATCCGACCCTCTTTTGCGCCTGCTTTTTATTGCCCCGGGCAATGAAGCAGTGAGCGAACTTATCGGCACATTACAGGCCGCCGGGCTAGTGCCCGAGTGGCAATGCGCCAGAAGCGCGGTCGAGCTACGCGCTGCATTGCGCAGCCAGACCTGGGACGCCACCCTATGCCTGCCGGGCATCAATGGGCTGGCCCCCAGCACCGCGCAGAAGAATATTCGCGAGCAAGGCCTTGATTTGCCTTTCATTGTTATCACCCCATCGCACGACGAAAAGCTGGCCATCCGCGCCATGAAAGGCGGGGCCCATGATGTGGTGGCGCTGGATCGGCTTGAGCACTTGATTCCAGCTATCGAGCGCGAGGTACGCGAAGCGCGCCAGCGTGCCGACCACCGTGCGGCTCTGGAGATGCTGCGTGAAAGCGAATCGCGCTTCCGCGCCCTGGCTTCCAATCTGCCAGGCATGGTGTTCCAGCTGCGCCTTGAAGCTGACGGTAATTTCCGTTTTTTGTATGTCAGCGAAGGCTGTCACAAAATCTTCGGTCTCAAGCAGCATGAATTACTCGCCTCGGCGCAGCGTTTTGTCGATGCCGTGGATGCACAGGATCGCAAAAGCCTGCTCAGCGCACTGGCCGAGTCAGCCGAACATGCCACCATGCTGAATTGGGAAGGCCGTATCCGTGGCCGTGGCAAGGCCAAATGGGTGAACCTGCGCTCTACGCCGCAAACCCTGGAAAGCAATGTGGTGGAATGGCAAGGCATTGTCACCAACATCAGCCACAGCAAGGAAATTGAAGCGGAATTACGCAGTTCACGCGAGCAGTTGTCCGAGCTTTCATTTCACCTCGAAGCCGCCAAGGAAGAAGAGCGCGAACGGATCGCCCGTGATATTCACGATGAGCTGGGCAGCATTCTGGTGCGCCTGAAGATCGAAGCCTCCCTGCTGGCGGGCAAGCTGCCGCAAGACGGACAGCGCGACAAGGCCCGCTCGATTGAAGCCCTGCTGGATCAGGCCATGGGCACTGCCGGCCGAGTGGCACGCCAGCTGCGCCCCGGCATTCTGAAAGAGTTTGGCCTGGCCGCTGCAATTGAGTCGCAAGCCGAAGACTTTGCCAACAGCACCGGCATTACCTGCCGCACCCAATGTGACGACGACGGCGTTGAAATAGATGCTGACACCTCGCTGGCGCTATTTCGCATTGTGCAAGAAGCGCTTACCAATGTCGCGAAACACGCCCATGCCTCACTGGTGGTTGTGCGCATGCGCCGCGAACGCGGTAGCATTGCGCTCGAAATACGCGACAATGGCCGTGGTATCTCCGAAGCGGATATGAGCAAGCGCAAATCATTTGGGCTGCGCGGCATTCGGGAACGGATCCACGCCCTGTCCGGCACCTTCACCATCAACCCTGGTGAGCATGGCGGTGCGCATTTGTTATTCCAGGTTCCCCTGCTCGGCTCTGCTGATACGGGGCCCATCGAAATCGAACCACAAGGCAATCTGTTCTAAAACATGGCTGAAAAAATCAATGTACTGATTGCAGATGACCATGCCATCGTTCGGCAAGGGCTCAAGCAGATCCTGTCGGAAACCGAGGACCTGCATGTTGCCGGTGAAGCCGATGACGGTGCCGATGCATTGCGCCTAGCCCGAAGTCAGTCTTGGGATGTCTTCCTGCTGGACGTGACCATGCCTAATCGCAATGGCATCGACACCCTGAAGCAACTTAAAAAAGAATACCCACGCCTGCCGGTGCTGATTTTGTCCATGCACCCGGAAGAGCAATACGCTGTGCGCGCCATCAAGTCCGGTGCCTCGGGTTACCTGACCAAACAAAGTGCGCCAGAATTGCTTGTGACGGCAATTCGTCAGGTCGCCTCCGGCAAGAAATTCATCAGCCCGACCCTGGCAGAACGCCTGGCCGAAGCCATTACCGACGACAATGACAAAGCCCCGCACGAGCATTTGTCTGATCGTGAGTACGAAGTCTTTATCCTGATCGCTTCCGGCAAGACACTGACCCACATTGCCGAACACCTGAGCCTGTCCGTGGCTACCGTCAGTACCTATCGCGCTCGTATCATCGAGAAAACCAATTTGCGCAATAACGCCGAGATGATTCGCTACGGCCTTGAGCGCGCACTCGTCGAGTAAAGTAAAAACGACTTATGGCCGATATGCAGCCTTCGGAAATTGCGCGTGAAACGCTACGCCAACTGGCCATGCGTCGCATCCCGCCAACGCCAGACAATTATCTGACGCTGTACAACGAAATTTCCGGCACCAAAGTCGATGAAATTTTCCCCAGCAAAACCCTCAAGCAACTCCTGACGCGGCTGCCGCGTAACAATGCCGAACAGACCCGTCTCGCACGCCTGCTTGAGACCTCGGTAGCTGAAGGCAGCTGGGATAGTTTTCAAAGTGCATTGAGTGAAATTTTTGTGCGTGGGGGCGCCGAACCACCGGCCTGGGGTTCGCTGCTTAAAGAAATGCTGGTGCAACTTGAAGCACGCACAGCGGGTTTAACTCCAGCAAAAAAACGTGAGTCGATTGAACATATTCTGCGTGCCTCGCCGGCACCGGACATTCTGTTTCAGCGCCTGCAGAATGTGGTGCGCACTTGGGGGCAAACGCCGCTGAACGAAAGCGGTCCTGCCAATACAGATACCACTCCATTGCCTTCTGAAACAGCAATTAATGCTACTGCAGCTGCGGCCGGTGAAAGCACTTCAACCCGCGAATTGCGCGACCTGATTGCCAAGCTGCTCGAAGACTCGATTGGCAGCCTGTTACAGGATTCGCCAGAACTGGTGCAAGAGTCATCCAAACTTGCCATCGGCATTCGTGCCGCGAGCACCAGCCGCCAGCTCGCCGAAGTCTCGGCTCAACTTAAAAAATTCAGCTATCGCCTCAACTTTGTCGCCGAAGATCAGGCCGAGCTCAAGAACGCACTGCACAGCCTGGTCCAGCTCATTATTCAGAACATTGGCGAACTGGTGATAGACGATCAGTGGCTGCATGGCCAGATCGCCACCGTGTCCGAGCTCATGGCCAAGCCGCTCGACCTGCGCACACTGGACGATGCTGAGCGTCGCTTCAAGGACGTTATTTACAAGCAGAGCGCCCTCAAGAAAAGCCTGGATGACGCGAATGAACGCCTCAAGCAGATGCTGGCAACTTTCGTAGACCGCCTGGGCGACTTTTCCAGCACCACCAGTGGCTACCACGACAAGATTGAGCAATACGCCGGCCAGATCAGCAAGTCCAAGGATGTCACCGAGCTGTCTGGTGTACTTGAAGAAGTTATGCGTGAAACCCGTCTGGTGCAGATGAATGCAGCTCGTTCGCGTGATGAGCTGAGCGAGATGCGCCGCCGCGTCCAGGATGCAGAGAACGAGGTCAAACGCTTGCAGGATGAGCTTTCACAAGCCAGTGAGATGGTGCGCATGGATCCGCTGACTGGCGCATTAAATCGCAAAGGCATGGACGAAGCAGTGGCGCGTGAAGTTGCACGTACGCGTCGCCATGACAGCATGCTCTCGGTGGCGCTGCTGGATATCGACAACTTCAAAAAGATCAACGACCACCTCGGCCACCAAGCTGGTGATGCAGCGCTGGTCCACCTCGCTACAGTGACGCGTGAAACCATACGCCCTCAAGACACACTGGCACGTTATGGCGGTGAGGAGTTCGTGATCCTGTTGCCAGATACCAACCTCGATGATGCCGTCAAAGCCATGGAACGGGTACAACGCGAATTGACGCGGCGGTTTTTCCTGCATGAGAACAACAAGCTCCTGATTACCTTCAGTGCGGGGGTGGCCGAGCTCACGGATGACGAAGAGCCGGGCTTGGCCATCAAGCGTGCCGACGAAGCCATGTATCTGGCCAAACGCGCAGGCAAGAATCGGGTAATGGCGGCCTAACAGTCCGTGCATTCCACATGACAGCCAGCGGTCGCAATGACCCCTGCCCTTGCGGCAGCGGTAAAAAGTACAAGAAATGCTGTGCCCTCATTACGCCATCTTCGGCAGCACCTCAAACACTGCAGCAAGCCGTATATGAATTTAATCTAGCTCACTTTTCTGAAGCAGAAGCCATCTGCCTGGGCCTGCTCAGGCATCAGCCCAAGGATGCCAAAACCTGGCTATTGCTCGGCTTGGCCCAGTTTCAACAATCCCGCTACGACGACGCCATTCAAAGCGTTGAATCATCGTGCCGCCTGGACCCGACTGCAGATAGCTATTACAACCTTGGCGTGATTCAGCAAGCCAAAGGCGATTTGGCCGCGGCGACTGCCGCCTATCAGCAGGCGCAGCGCATATCACCCAATGCAAAAACACTGAGTAATCTCGGCAGCGTCCACCATCTCAAGAAGGAGTGGGATGAGGCACTCAGTTGTTACCTTGCCGCTTTGCAATTGACGCCAAATGATGCTGGGCTGCTCAGTAACATTGGCCTGGTTTTGCAGACCATAGGCCAAGTCGAATTGGCCATTGAACATCTGCGTGCCTCACTGGCGATCAACCCCGACTTTGCCGAGGCGCATTCGTCTTTGATTTACTGCCTGGACCTTGCGCCCAGTGCGGATTTGACTACGCAAATGGCTGAACGCCAGGCCTGGAACGCGCGTCATGCGGCGCACATCACCCCGGATCTGCGCCACGCCAACTCAGCCGAGAGTGAACGGCGCTTGCGCATCGGCTACGTCTCCGCAGATTTTCGTAATCACTCTGCCGTGACCGTTTTCGGCGCCATGCTGCGCGCTTATGATCACAATGCGTTTGATGTGGTGGCTTATTCAAACTCATCGATTCAGGATGAAGTCACCGCACGCATCAAACTCGGCGTGACACTCTGGCGCGACATTTATGGCCTCAGCGATACAGCAGTCTGCGAACAAATTCGTGCTGATGGAATTGATATTCTGGTCGACCTGTCCGGCCACTCGCAGAATAATCGCCTTCTGGTATTTGCGCGCAAGCCGGCGCCAATACAAATCACAGCCTGGGGTTACGCCAGCAGTACCGGCCTGCACACCATGGATGCGTTTCTGGCCGACGAGATCGTCGTGCCGCCAGAGGAAAAAACCGCCTACCAGGAATCGATTCGCTATCTGCCCAATCTGTTCAGCGCAGACTTCCCTTATCGCTTTCCAGATACCACTCCATTGCCAGCGCTGCAGAATGGCCACCTGACATTCGGTGTGTTCACTCGCCTTAACAAAACCTCATCACTCACTTTCGAACTTTGGGCCGCGCTACTCAAGGCACTGCCGACGAGCCAGCTCTTGTTCAAAGCGCCTGAGCTTGATGCGCCCGGCGTGCGCAGCCATGTTGAGCAAACATTTGTATCGCTGGGGGTTGCGCCTGAACGCCTGACGCTCATGGGCTCCAGCAGCTGGGCCGAGCATATGGCAACCATGCTGCAAGCCGATATCGCGCTGGACCCTTTCCCGCATGGCGGTGGCGTCACCACCATGGAAATGCTGAACCTGGGCATTCCGGTCTTGACGCTGGTCCATCCAACCATCGCCGGGCGCCTGTCCGCAACGTTGCTCAACAGTCTGGGTTTAAACGACTGGGTAACCACCAGCCCGGAAGAATACTTGCAACACGCGCTCCGTCTGGATAAGGATAAAGAAGGACTGGCCACGCTGCGGCGCTCACTGCGTGAGCGTTTCAGCAAGTCCGTGCTGGCCGACCATGCTGGCTATTTGCGTGCAGTGGAACATGAATATCGTGCCCTCTGGCGTGACTGGTGCACCAGTCAGAAAGCGCTTTAAGCCAGCCTACTGCTGCGCCAGAAACTCCTGGGCCAGAATCGTTTTGCCTGATCTTCGCATTGACTCAGCCAAACGCACCAACACCTCCGGACTGTCCGGGTTGGCCTGAAAATCTCGCCACAGCACATCCGCCTCTTTCGAATGCTCGGCTACGCCAAACTTTGCTTCAATCGGTTGCGGCAAACGCTGCGCTGGATCGACACACCACTGCCGCCAGAAAGCACGGAAGGCATCGGCCACGCACCCCACGTAGTAATCAACATTCGCCAAAGGCGATGCGGCCATACGGCGGCGCAAGGTACTGCGCGTGCGTTGCAGCGCCGCTACATCGCCGGCTTTTGCTATGGCTCGCTGCAGATAGTCTTCGACCGACTCCGTCACCCAGCCATCCAACCCAACTGCAGTCATGATGGCGGAAGTAATCCGCTGCCCCAAAGTCTTGCCGCGCAAACACAGCACCGGAACGCCCATCCATAGCGCATCCAGCGTGGTGACGCCGCCGCCCATAGGGAATGGGTCCAGCGCGAAATCGACATCGGCATAACGATCCAGATGTTCGTACCAGGCGCTGGCCAGATGAAAACTCAAACGGCCAGGCAGGACGCCATGACGCCGGAAAATCGCCAGCACCCGCTCCTGCTGTATCGGGTCTTCAAGCTCGGCGGCCTTGAGCACCAGACGCGAGCCAGGGAGACGGGCCAGTAGTTGTGCCCATACATCGAGAACTGCATCCGACACCTTGATCATGCGGTTGAAACAAGCAAAGGTGACAAAGCCATTCTGCAACATCGGCAAGGGCGCCACCGGTGGTGCATTCTCGGGCAACCAATAGCTCAACTGGCATGGCAGGTAGTGCACATGCTCCGCATACAAGCAGGTCTCTTCTGGCGGAATGCTGACCGGATCGGAAAACAGATAATCCATTTCGGCCATACCCGTACCGTTGGCATGACCCCAGGCCGTCACCAAAATCGGCGCCGGCTTGTAGGCATAGATAGGCAGACGATTGGCGCCGGCGTGGGCAAACAGATCAACCAAGATATCGATCTTGTCGTTGCGAATACGTTCTGCCACTTCGACGTTGCTCATGCGTGCAATGTCACACCAGCCTGTCGCCCGCGCCTGAATTTCGGCGGTGAATTGATCGGCGACAAAGAAACTGTCGTAACACCAGATTTCGAATTGCATCGGATCAAGCCGCAGCAACACCGGCAAATAAGCGTAAATCGAAGCATTGCGATAGAAGCGGCCTGGGATGAAGCCAATCCGCAATTTGCGTTCTGGATTACGGTCTGGCTGCAACGGCAAATGCTTGATGGCCAGGGGCACAATCTGCTGTGCATACCAGTCCTTGCGCACCTGCTGCTGGTCTGCAGCGCTCAAGCGCGGATTGAAATCAGTCGAATAAGCCAACACGCTATGCAACTGCTCGGCCCGCGGTGTGGCCTGCAAGGCGGTAGCGAAGTCCTGCAGGACGCCACTGTGATCGCTCGCGCCTTCGAGCACGGCGATCATGGCGTGGTGCGCTTTGGAGTAACGCTCATCAAGCTGAAGACAGCGCTGGAATTGATCAAGTCCAGCCGGGGTCTGGCCCGAGCGCCAATACGCCATCCCGCAACCGTAACGGGCATCGAGCGAATCAGGTTGACGCTCGAGAATGAGCGCGTATTGTTCCTGGGCTTGCGCATACAGGCCGGCATCCGACAAGGTATTGGCCAGATTGGTACGCAACAGGATCGACGCTGGGTCTTGTTCCAGCAACTTCACAAACAGCGCAATCGCTTCGTCATAGCGCTTGGTTTCCTTCAGCATCAGCGCATAGCCGACGGTGATGCCCAGGTCCTCCGGCGCCATGCGGTAGGCCTGCTCAAGCACCGCCGTCGCTTCGGTATATCGACCGAGCGACAGCAAGGAATTACCCAGGTTGCCAAGCACCACCGGGTTGCTCACATTGCGTTGCTGATCCAGGCCTACTGCACGGACATATGCGCTTACCGCATCGCCATAGCGCTGCTTGTCGTAAAACACATTGCCCAGATTGCTGTGGAACTGCGCTTCGTTCGGATGCAAGGCAATCGCCTGCTCGATCAGCTGCTGTGCCTCATCGAGATGCTGCTGTTGATAGGCAATCACGCCGAGCAGATGTAGCAGGTCTGGATGCTGGGGCTGAATTTTCAGCAAGGCTCGGTAGCCCTGCTCCGCTACGGTAAGTTCGCCACGTTGATGTGCGCCGATGGCAGCATGCAATGCTGCATTGAAATCCTGACTCATACCTTCTGACACCATTCCTGCCATAGAGTCCGGTAGGCCTGTTCCACAGCGCGCACATACTGCGGTGGATTGCCTGCCGGCGTAGAAAATACTTGCGCGCGCAAAGACTGGCGCCGCGCTGACAATGCATCCAGATCAAGGCTGCGTGTAATGGCGTGATCCACATACTGTTCTATCGTCTCTGCCACCCAGTCACCCAGGCCACTGGCGCTGACTATGCCTGCCGACAAACGGCCGACCTGGCTGTTGCCCAGCAAGGTGATCACCGGCACGCCCATCCACAAGGCTTCAAAGGTGCTGATGCCGCCGCCATGCGGGAATGGATCAAGACAGATATCAACTTGTGCGTAGGCTTCCAGGTGAGCCTTCTGATCGGTACGTCCCTGCAAGGTCAGGCGAGACGCATCAATGCCTGCCGCCGCGGCGCGCGCCAACACTTCTTGCTGCGTGGCCAGTTCGCTCAGTTCCGGCGTCTTGATCAGCAACCGGGCCTGCGGCATGGCATGCAGAATTTTCGCCCAGACCGCCAACACGCTGGCATCGATCTTACCGGCACGATTGAAGCAGCCAAACGTGACATGGCCATTGGCCAATGCAGGCAGCGGCATGACATCGGGCAAGCTCATCTGCGGCGTGTAAGTCAGCGTGCACGGCAAATCCACCAGACGCTCGGCAAAGAAACCTGCGTACTCTTTCGGTATGGTCACGGCATCGGTGAACAACACATCGATTTCCGGCATGCCGGTACCGTTGGCATGCCCCCAACCGGAGACCTGCAAAGGCGCTGGGCGGCGCGCGAAAATACCTAGGCGATTGCCGGCCGAATGTGCGGACAAATCCACCAGGATGTCGATCTCATCGGCCATGATCTGCGCCGCTGCGGCCACATCATCAAGCCCGGCAATAGGCCGCCATGCGGTGATGGCGGCTTGCATGCTTGCCGTCACACTATCTGCAGTGGTTTGATTGGCGTAAGCATAGACCTCGAAATTTTCGCGATCGAATTCAAGCAGCATGGGGGCAAACGTGAAGGCCGCCGAGTGACGCCAGAAGTCGGCCGAGACATAGCCGATGCGCAATTTGCGCGCAGGGTTGGGAATGTTGCGATAACTCGGACGCGGCAGCTGCAGAGGCGCAATATGTTGCTGCCACCAGCGCTTGCGCTCATTTTGCTGAGCCGCTGCGTCGAGACGCACGTCATAGTCGCAGAAGAAAATCCGGTTGGAATGAAAAGCAGCGCTTGAGGGCATCAACTCCATGGCGGTCTGCAAGGCTGTCCCCGCCTCATCAATCAAACCCAATCGTCCCAGTGCAATACCCAGGTTGTTCCAGGTATCCGCATGGGTCGGCAACAGCTCAATCACGCGCCTATAGGTTCGCGCTGCCTCCATATAACGGCTGGCCGCACCATAGGCATTAGCAAGGTTATAGAGAACCTGGGGCGAGTCCGGCTGCGCGCGCGCCGCGGCTTCCTGGCAAGCTAGGGCGTCATCGCGCTGCCCGCGCAAACTCAAGAGCGAACCCAAATTGCTCCAGGCTGCGGTATAGCCAAGCTCTGCCGCCTTACGCAGATGATCCTCTGCCTCGCCAAGCTGGCCGATTTGAGCCAGCGCATTACCCAGATTGTTGTGAGCGACGGCATGCTGTGAGCTCAGCTGCAGCGCCTGTCGCAGGCTATCGATAGCCGGCCCGAGTTGCTGCAAGGCTTGCTGGGCGTTGGAGAGATTGATGTAGTAGTCGGTTTGCTGAGGCTGTATGGCGATCGCCTCAGTAATCAGACTCACCGCTTGCGCATGATCCCCGTTCTGATAGGCAATCACTCCTAGCAAATGCAAACTGTCGGCATGCTTGGGCGCTTGTGCCAGAACCTGCTGATAAAGCGCGGCTGCGCCGGCCAAATCACCCTGCCGATGCCGCTGCAAAGCCGCATCGAATACCTGGCGGACGGCTGAAGCCGGCGCTGGCACTGCAGGAGATCGTGATTTGGATGCCTTACGGGACATGGACGCGGCAATGAATTGGCTAAATTAGCGTCAAGCCTACATGGCAATACAGAAAAAAACGCCCGGATAAGGGGCAAAAAGTACCGCTTGCTGCCCTTAGTAGCTGATGGGTATCTGCCACAATTCCATGTAATGACCGGGAGCATCACTTTGGATGACATTGAGACACTGATCAGCGAATATCGTGACAAGCACTACATCATTGTCCGCGGCTTCTATCCGCAGGCCTTGGTGCAGGGTTATCACGATTACCTGCGCACAGCCTTGAGCACCGAAGTGGCACCGATTTTTGCTGCCCAGGGGCTGGATATGCAGGCGCCGGATGCCACCGCCCGCGTGGCCCGGCATATTGCCGAGGGCACCAATCTGGACCCAGCCATCAAACAGGTGTTGCTCGGTCACTTCCCCTTGAAGGTGCGCCTGTCCGAACGCATTAACCCGCTCGCCCTACATCTCGGTCAATCAACGCTGCTCAAGCGTCTGCTGAACTCCGAACATCTGTTCATGCACATGCCGGCCATGATGCGCTTTGTTCCGCCGCACTACCGGCCGGCAGCAGTACCGCCGCATCAGGACAGCAGCTACAACGCGCACATGGACAACTTCGTGACGGTATGGACACCACTGGTTCCGATCGACAAGGAGTGCGGCGGCATGATCATGTATGAAGGCAGCCAGCATCGCACCGAGGCCGTTGCACAAGGCAACAATGGCTGGCTTGAGGCCATCGACACCAGTACGTTCCCTGCCCATCAACTGGTCGGACTGGAACCTGGCGATGTAGTCATCCTGTCGCCGCAGATCGTGCATGGCAGCGCGCCAAATGTTTCGAACCGAACTCGACTGAGCATGGACTTGCGCATCTTCGGCGAGCATGCGCGCTCATCCAAACATCATATGAATCTCGACACCCTGGAAATTCTGGCCGCATAAAACTATGGATAAACCACTGCTAGACGACAGCGACGGCTTCAAGAAGTCGGCCAAGGATGCCGACATCGAGACACGCATCGCCGAACATTGCCAACGCTATGGCATCACCCCGCTGGATGCGGTCAAACAATTTTCGGTGCTGGCGCGGCGACAGGCACTGAAGCGCTTTCTGGCGCATGTCGATCTTTTCAAGATGACCCTGGATGTACCCGGCGACATTGCCGAACTCGGCGTCTTCCGCGGTGGCGGCCTCATGACCTGGGCCAATCTGCTCGAAGCTTATGCCATCGGTGACCGCACCAAGATGGTTTACGGTTTCGATAACTGGCAGGGATTTTCGGGCCTCTCGCCGGAAGACGGCAAGGCCGAAGATCACAGCGGCAAGGTTGTTGGCGGCTTCAATCCATCGGCCTATCTGGCCGAGCTGGAAGACGCCATCGCCATCTTCGACAGCGACCGTTTCATTCCACAAAAGCCACGCGTCAAACTGATCCAGGGGCATATTGAAGACACCGTGCCGGCCTTCATCCGCGACAATCCCGGCGTGCGCCTCTCGCTGGTCCACTTCGACTGCGACCTTTACAAGCCGACACGCGCCGCACTGGAAGTACTGTGGGATCGCGTTGTGCGTGGCGGCGTGATTGTTTTTGATGAATACGCCATCGCCGACTGGCCAGGTGAGAGCAAGGCCGTTGATGAGTTCCTCGCCGCCATTCCCGGCGTGCGCCTGCAGACATTCAGCTGGACCAATGTACCCGGAGCCTATCTCGTCAAGCCATGAGCACCAATCCACACATACTCAGTGACGAAGAAAAACAGAGCATACGCAACGTCGATCGCATGTTGCCTTCGCAGCCAGTCATGCGCAAGCTGTTCAAGGGCAGCGACGATGATAGCTTCCACAATGCGCTCGAAGCCGTGCTCTTTTCTGTACTGCCGAAAACACGCGTTGAAGATCGCTGGCAGCTCGAACTCAAACCCGGCGTCAGTTACGCCAGCCTGGGTTCGGATATCTGCACGCTCAACTTCTACCAGCTGTTGATTCGTCTT
>DATJIB010000039.1:0-3335 GCA_035493575.1 Rhodocyclaceae bacterium
CGGCCATCAACAATGAAAGCAAACTCACCCCCTGGGAGGGGGCATGAGACACGCACTTCTTTTGACCGCATTACTGATCGCCACAAACGTTATGGCAACTGGTGAGCCCTTGCTCATCGATGCGGGCATCGTCGGGAACTCTCGTCAATGCAAATATGCGGGCGGCAAAACCTTTATTTTTCCGGTGACGGCATCATGTCCAGCGACTGCGCCAGAGCCAATGCCTGAGGGCACCGGCCGCGGGTATTTGAAGTCCATCGTGATGGAGGGTGGTAACCGGTTCTGCGTTTATCGCGTGGGCGGGGTCGATAAAGCGGTAAGCGTTACGCTCAACGAAAATTGCCCGGCCACGCGTGTGTTTGAATAGGACAGGCGCAAAAAAGCCAAGCCGATAAGGGCTTGGCTTTTTTGTTGTCAGTTTTTTATTTGGCCGTCTTGCTGGCCCGCTCCATCGCCCATGCATACAGCGTAGGCAATACAAACAAGGTCAGCAGGGTCGCCGACACCAGGCCGCCGATCACAACCACGGCGAGTGGCTTTTGCGTTTCAGAACCGATCGCGGTAGAGAGCGCCATCGGCAAGAGGCCAAGCATGGCCAGCAGGGCCGTCATCAACACGGTGCGCAGTCGATTGAGCGAGCCTTGCAAAGCGGCTTCACGCGGCAACATGCCGGCTGAAACCAGCTGGTTAAAGTGCGTCACCATCACCACACCATTCAGCACCGCCTGGCCGAACAAGGCGATAAAGCCAATCGCAGCAGAGACCGACAGCGGAATGCCTGTGAACAACAAGGCAAAGATGCCGCCGATCATGGCGAATGGAATATTGATGATGATCAGGGTGGCGCTGCGCAAGGAACTGAAGGCGTTAACCAGCAGCAGATAGATCAGCAGGATAGACAGTGGCACCACCCATGACAGACGTTTCATGGCGCGTTCCTGATTCTCGAACTCACCCGACCATGAGATACGGTAGCCGGCTGGTATCTTGATCTTGTCGGTCACCGATTTTTGCATGTCGGCCACGACGCTGCCCATGTCGCGGTCCTTGATGAAGATGCCGATGGACAAGACGCGGCTGCCATTTTCACGGGCAATATTCATGGCGCCGCTGGTCATGCGGAAGGTCGCCAGCTCGGCCAGCGGCACAAAGGCGCCGCTAGGTGTAGCGATAGGAATGTTCTTGAGGTTGGCCAGTTCGCGGTCATGCTCGGACAAGCGCAGCGTGACCGAGAAACGGCGTTCGCCTTCCCAGATATAAGTGGTCTCGTTGCCAGCCAGGGCCGACTCAATGACTTCCTGAATATCGCCGACATTCAGGCCATAACGCGCCGCGCGGGCGCGATCAATTTCAATGCGGTATTGCGGCAGCTGACCATTGCGGTCGATAAAAGCGCGCGACACGCCGGCGATCGGACGAACCTCGCCGAGAATCGAATTGCCGAGCTCTTGCAATACATCCAGATCATCGCCCGTCACCTTGATCACGATCTGGCCATCGATTTGCGAAATACTTTCGAGCACGTTGTCGCGTATCGGTTGCGAGAAGGTCGCGTCGATACCGGGTATTTGCTCAACCACCTCTTCCATCTTGTTGAGGATGTCCTTCTTGCTTACACCGTGGCCCCATTGATCCTCAGGCTTGAGATCAACCAGCGCTTCGAGCTGGCTGGCAATCTTAGGATCGGTGCCATCTTCCGGGCGGCCCAGCTTGGAGGTAATCGTTTTGACTTGCGGCACGGTCATCACGGCGCGGCGGATTTTACCGGCCATGTTTTGCGCTTCGCTAATCGAAGTGGAGGGTTGCAAGGCCACGTTGAGCCAGATAGAGCCTTCGTTCAGTTCCGGCAAGAACTCACTGCCCAGCATAGGCACAACCGCAAAGCTACCGACTAGCGCAACCACGGCGGCGGCAAATACCAGCTTGCTGCGGCTAAGGGCTTTTTCCAGTAGCGGCTTGTACCATTCCTTGAACTTGAGTACGAGGCGATTATCGCCATGCGGCAATTTGTCGCGCAACAACCAGTGCAGCAGTAAAGGCACCAGCGTCAACGAAAGTAGCAACGAGGCGACCAGAGCAGAAGTCACCGACCAGGCCATGGGCGAGAAAATGCGGCCTTCGTGGCGCTGCAAGGTGAAGATCGGGATGTGTGCCGAGATGATGATGATCATCGAGAACAAAGTCGGCCGGCCGACTTCAGCCGCGGCATCGATAATTTCGTGTGTTCGATTGCGGCCTTCGAGTTTGCCTTCGTGCATCGAGAGTCGATGGAAGACGTTTTCGACCACAATCACGGCGCCGTCGACAATAATGCCGAAGTCCATGGCACCGAGGCTGAGCAGATTGGCAGGAATGCCGGCAACGGTCAGACCGATGAAGGTACCCAGCAAGGAAAGTGGAATCACCACCGCCACAATCGCCGCGGCACGCAGATTGCCAAGGAACAGATAGAGCACCAGGCACACCAGCATGGCGCCTTCGATCAGATTAGAGAAGACGGTCTTGAGGGTCTTATTGATCAGCCAGGAACGGTCGTAGAACGGTTCTATCTTGACGCCCGGCGGCAGCATGGAGGAATTGATGTCATCGATGCGTTGCTTGACTGCTGTCAGCACATCGGAGGCGTTTTCGCCTTTGCGCATGAGCACGATGCCGTAGACGATGTCATCGTTCTCGTTCTGACCCGCGACGCCTTGGCGCGGCACACTGCCGACCTCGACCTTGGCTACATCGCCAACTTTAATGGGTACGCCACCACGTGCATCCACCACAATATTGGCAATGTCTTCCGGCCCTCGCAGCAAACCCAGACCGCGAATCAGATATTGCTGCGTACCGTGCTCAACATAGCCACCGCCCGCATTGGAGTTGGATTTACCGAGTGCCGCCGCCAATTGGCTGACCGAAATCTTGGCATCTCGCAAACGCGCCAGGTCGGGTTCCACTTCATAGGTTTTGATGGAGCCGCCAAAACTGACCACATCAGCCACACCCGGAACCGTCTTGAGCTGGCGCTCCATGACCCAGTTCTGCAGCGTACGCAGATCCGTCGAGGAGAGATGGTCACCGCGCAGACGGTAGCGAAAGACTTCTGAGATTGCCGAAGTCAGTGCGGCCAATTCGGGCTTGACGCCATCGGGCAAGTCGGCGCTTTGCAAGCGCTCCATGACCTGAGCGCGCGCAAAGTAGTCGGTGACCTTGTCGTTGAAGGTCACTACCAGGAAAGACAGGCCAAACTGCGTATGTGAGAAAACCCGGATCGCGTTCGGCACGCCAGCCAGAGAAATCTCGATCGGGATCGTGACTTGCTTTTCGACCTCTTCGGCCGCGCGACC
>DATJIB010000040.1:0-8411 GCA_035493575.1 Rhodocyclaceae bacterium
TGTCACGCGCCTGCCTGATCAAGGATGAAAAGCACTACGACAAATTCGACCTGGCTTTCGGCGAGTATTTCAAAGGTATAGAAGCCCTGCCCGGCATGGGCGACGGAATTCCGGAAGAATGGCTCAAGTACATGAGTAGCCGCCACCTCAGTGAAGAAGACAAGCAAAAGCTGGAAAAACTCGGGCTCGACAAACTCATTGAAGAATTCAAGAAGCGCCTTGAGGAACAGAAAGGGCGTCATCAAGGCGGCAACAAGTGGATAGGCACCGGTGGCTCCAGCCCTTTTGGCCATCACGGCTATCACCCGGAAGGCATACGCATTGGCGGTGACTCAGCCGGCCACCGCACTGCCGTCAAGGTTTGGGAGAACCGGGAGTTTCGGGATCTGGATGACTCGGTCGAGCTGGGCACCCGCAATATCAAGGTGGCCCTGAAAAAATTACGCAAATTCGCACGTAGTGGAACGGCTGAAGAACTCGACCTTGAGGGCACCATAGAGAGCACGGCGCGCAATGCCGGCTATCTGGATCTGAAGATGCGCCCCGAGCGTCATAACGCCATCAAGGTGCTGCTGTTCTTTGATGTGGGCGGGTCCATGGACGACCATATCGCGCAGTGCGAAGAGCTTTTCTCAGCGGCCAAGGTCGAGTTCAAGCATCTTGAATACTTCTACTTCCACAACTGCGTGTATGACCACGTCTGGCGCAACAACCATAGACGCCGCACTGAGACAATCTCGCTCTACGACGTCATGCACAAGTACGGCAGCGACTACAAACTGATTCTGGTTGGCGATGCCACCATGTCGCCCTACGAAATCGTGGCACCGAATGGCAGTGTTGAATACAACAACGAGGAAGCCGGCAAGGTCTGGATGAAACGTCTGCTTGCCGCTTACCCTCATGCCGTCTGGCTCAATCCTGAGCCAGAGCGCCGCTGGCCTTACGTTCATTCGATTCAGCTAATGCTCGAACTTTTGGGCCAGCGTATGTTTCCCCTGACCATCGAAGGTCTTACAGCAGCCATGCAAGAATTGAAAAAATAAGCGA
The DNA here is from genome assembly GCA_035493575.1 of Rhodocyclaceae bacterium. Taxonomy (GTDB): domain Bacteria; phylum Pseudomonadota; class Gammaproteobacteria; order Burkholderiales; family Rhodocyclaceae. The sequence continues at coordinate 1,051 of DATJIB010000040.1, forward strand.
CACTGCTGCCCGCGCAATACAATTTGCACCTTAGGAGACCTGATGTCCGCAGCCAAAATAAAGTCGCGTCGCCAATTTCTGCTTCGTAGCAGCGCCCTCATCCCAGTAATGGGCTTGTCGGCTATGGTGCAAAAGGTATTGGCAAAAGGCAATGACCCGCAAATACAGGGCATACGTAAGCTCAGTGGCGATGTAAAGCTAAATGGTCAGGCCGCGGCAGTCGGCAATCTGGTCCGTGCTGGTGACACCATCACCACTGGCAAAGGCGCCGAGGTTATCTATGTAATGGGGCAGGATGCTTATCTGCAACGCGAATCCTCGACCATTACGTTTGCCAAAGACGCTTTACGCGTCATCACAGGCAAACTACTGGCCGTGTTTGGCAAAGGCAACAAACAGATCAACGTGCCGACTGCCACGATTGGCATCCGCGGTACCGGTTGCTATATCGAGGCCGAAGGCAGTGCCAATAAAGCCCGCACCTATTTCTGCCTTTGCTATGGCACGGCCGACATCACGCCAAGTGCAACGCCACAACGGCCCGAAACAATCACCACGCGCCACCACGACTCGCCGCGCTGGATTCACAACGATCCGACCATGACGAATATGATGGTCGATGCCCAGGTCATCAACCATACCGACGTTGAACTCACCCTACTGGAAGCGCTGGTCGGGCGCGTCCCGCCTTTCGGTGACGGCGGTATGTCCAAGTATTAAAAGTTGAGCACTTAGCTCGCATTGCTTATGAACCAAGCCACAAGCATTCCACTGCGCAAACCCAGCATCGTTCCTTTCTGGGATCGTCTGCCCAGTTTCTTTTTATTTCCACTCTTGCCCGCCAACTTAATGGTGCTCGTGGCGCTGGCACTGGGTAGCCTGCTTACCTTTGTGCTGCCGGTTCCATCGCCAATTGACTTTGTCTTGGCCGAGGCCCTTGTCTGGATCACAGCATTACGCCATGCGTTTGGTGTAATGGACATGACCTCTTCAGGACGCATTACGGTCGCAGCTCAGCAAGCTCATTTCGAGAAAGATCCGGATCGCGTCAATCTGCCCTGGAAAATGATCGCCATCTTTATGGTCTGGGGCATCCTGATCAGTATGGTGGAAAGGATGAGCGAAACTTTGGGCTGGGGCGCCAACGTATTCTTTACGCTGGCAACGCCAGCCATCCTCATGCAGCTCTCTGCCAGCAACGACCTTGGCAGTAGCCTGAACCCCGGCACCTGGATCAGCTATATGCGCGCCATCGGCATGCCTTATGGCGCCTTGTGTTTTTTCCTGTTCATGTTGCTCACAGGCGCGCCGATTGCCCTGGGCATATTGATCCCTTTGCTCGGCGAAACCATTGCCTTGTCGGCGCTGAACTTTGTGTGCCTGTATTTCAATCTGATCATGTTTTACATGATGGGTTATGTGATGTATCAGTATCACGACGTACTGGGCCTGCCAGCCACCGTGCTGTTTGAAGAAGCCACCACCGCCGATGCGGATGAACCGAGCACCGACGCCATGATTGCCGCACGCCTGGCAGCCGGGCAGATGGAAGAAGCGATTGTTATCGCCAAGAATGCAGTACGGAATGAGCCGCAGAACATTCCGGCTCAGGAACGCTTGTACAAATTGCTGATTACGGCTGGCCAAGCCGATAAAGCCAAACAGCAAGGTATTCGCCTGTTTTCATTGTGCCTGGCCCAGGCACAGGCGGCACGAGCGGTTGGTTTATATCGCGATCTGAGTGTGGGTGCTGAACCTTTGGTCTTGGCGCCAGAACAGATTCTGCCTTTGGCAAAGCTGGCCACTAAGGAGCGTGATTTCAAGCTGGCGCTTGAACTTGTGCGGGGTTTCGATAAACGCTTCCCGGGCCACGCCGATATACCGGCAGTTTATTTTCTCTCTGCGCAGTTACTCAGCGAGCAGTTTCGGCAAAACGATATGGCCCGCAACATCCTGGAGGCCATGCTGAAACGCTATCCTGAACATGCCTTGGCTACGGAAGCGGGTCACTACCTCGAAGTGCTCAAGCGGATGATGGCAAGCGAAGCCAAATAAAAACGCCCGCCAGACTATCCCGCTAAAAGATCACTGGCCAGTCTGGCCTCACTGCTACCAGGCATCACTGCCTCCAGCGCTGCGGCATAGGTATGCGCCTCGTCACGACGGCCCAGCTTGAGTAAAGTATCCACCAAGCCCAAGCGTAGGGAACTCAAACCCGCACTAGTCGGCCCGAGGCGACACAGCATGTTCTCAATCTTGACGGCTTCCATCACATAGCCGTTACGGACAAAGCGCATGCCCAACTTGACCAGCTGCTCAGGCGTCAATCGAGGGCGGGGTTGTGCGTCGCGCAGATAGCGCGTGAAAGCCTCATGCACAAAATGAGTTGTGCCTTCGTCTTGACCGCTCAATGAAAATGCCAGCGCGGCGCTCCGATGAAAGTCCTCGCCGGCTGGCGCCAGCTTGGCCAATCCCATGTAGTCTCTGAGCATCCCCAGATCATCCGGGCGACGCCGGCATAGCTCAGCATAGGCTTGCCGTGCTTCCTCCACCTTGAGCTGCTGCAAAAGCTGTTTGGCCCGCGCCAGCTCCGAAGGGAAAGTATCGTTTGCTGTAGTCGGCCGACTGGGGACCTGCACATCAGGGTGCTTGCGTTTGTACGCGAACGCCATCAACGCTCCACCCAACAAGCCACCTGCGTGGGCCATATAACCGACCCCGCTATCCTTGAACAACACGTACTGAATCACTTCATTGAGCAGCCATGCCGGCAGCAGTATCAGGGCCGGCGCCCGGACATGATCGAAGTAAAACAAGAGCTGATAGAAAAAGCGGATTTTGCGGCGCCCATAGAGCGCTGCATACATGGCCATCAAGCCGGAAATGGCGCCCGAAGCGCCTAGACTACCGCGGGTCGAACCCCAGTGCGTAGCCAGATGCAAGAGGTCGCCACTCAGACCGGCCAGCACATAGAAAATCAAAAACCACATACCGCCCAGCGTCAACTCGACGGTATAACCGAAAGCAAACAGGAACACCATATTGCCAACCAGATGGCTGGTGCTGCCATGCATGAACATGGCACTAACGGCGGTCTCAGGTCGCAGGTCTGCGGGGACGAACAGCCAATCCTGCGTAAAGTGTGCACCGCGCAATTTTTCGTATTGGCGGCGCTGGGTTTTCCACTCTGAATAAGAGGGATGCTCTGGCTGCATGCGCTGGAACAGTTCAGCCATGAAAGCCTTGTCCCGCTCCATCACAGGCAGTACCAGCTCGTAGGCCTCTTCATGGATAAAAATTTCCAGCGAAGCGGCGCGCGCACGACTTTCATTATCCGTCCGCTGCTGCAATGCCTGCAGATAAAGCGGCATCTCTATCTTGGGCAGCGAGGACTTGAAATAATAGCTGCTGGCAACATCCTCGCGTTTTTCATCAGCGCGTTGCGGGCCGAAAAAAACAATGCAGTTGATCAGTATCAGCAATAAGGTGAACACTGGCGGCTTGCGCCAGTCCGGCTTGTCGTTGAGAGGGAAGACCAGAAACATAACGACAGCCGATCAGGAGGCCGGCGGTGCTACCTTGAGAACCTCTTCCATCGTTGTATGACCGGCAGCAACTTTAAGCGCACCAGAAATCCGGAGCGGCTTGGTACCTTCCTTGGCCGCCAGATCACGCAACTCAGCCAGGTCGGCCCGCGAGTACACCAGCTTCTTGAACTCAGGTGTCATCAACAGCACTTCATACAAACCCAAACGCCCTTGATAGCCCGTCATGCGGCAATCCAGGCAACCCACTGGATGATGCAGACTGGTTGGTGCTTTGGCTTTCCATGGGCTGACCAAAGCATTCCACTCTTCAGTCTCTGCCGGCGTAATCGGATGCGAGTCTTTACATGCTGGGCACAGCGTGCGCACCAAACGTTGCGCCATGACACCCAGCAATGTCGCATTCAGCAGATACGGCGGTACGCCCAAATCCAACAAGCGCGTGACCGCCGACGATGCATCGTTGGTGTGCAAGGTGGACAAAACAAGGTGACCGGTCAGTGCAGCTTGGATCGCCATTTCGGCGGTCTCCAGATCCCGGATTTCGCCGACCATGATGATGTCCGGATCCTGCCGCATCAAAGCCCGCACGCCAGCTGCAAAGTCCACACCGATTTCCGATTGCACTTGGACTTGATTAAACGACCCTTCGATCATTTCAATCGGGTCCTCCAAAGTACAGACGTTAACTTCGTCGGTCGCCAATTGCTTCAACGTCGTATAGAGCGTGGTGGTCTTGCCAGAGCCAGTCGGGCCTGTAACCAGGATGATGCCATTCGGGCGCACCGTCATGCTGTCCCAACGCGCCTTGTCTTCGGTAGAGAAACCCAGATCTGAAAAGTCGCGAAGCAGTACTTCGGGATCAAAGATCCGCATCACCAGCTTCTCGCCGAAAGCAGTGGGAATGGTAGACAAACGTAACTCCACCTCCTGGCCGCTCGGCGTACGCGTTTTGATACGACCATCTTGCGGGCGGCGCTTTTCAACCACGTCCATACGTCCGAGGATCTTGACGCGGCTGGTCATGGCGTTGAGCACCGACATCGGGATTTGATAGACCTGATGCAGAACACCATCGATACGAAAACGCACGATGCCAAGCTCACGACGAGGCTCGACGTGAATATCACTGGCGCGTTGATCAAATGCGTATTGCCACAACCAATCAACAATGCGCACGATATGTTGATCGTTGGCATCAAACTGGCGATTGCTGTTGCCTAGTTCAACCAGCTGTTCGAAATTGGAAATTGCACTGCTGCCATCGTTTGAATTCATTGCTCCCTTAACGGAGCGCGCCAGGTTATAGAACTCGACCTGATAGCGGGCAATGTCTTCCGGGTTGGCAATGACGAGGCGAATATCCTTGCGAATAATCGGCTTTAACTCGGCTTCCCAGCCACGCAGGAATGGTTCAGCCGTTGCGACGACAACCTCGTGTGGTTTGACTTCGATCGGCAGGATGCGAAAGCGGGTGGCGTACGCACTGCTCATGACCTCCGTAACCGCCGAAAAATTGATCTTGAGCGGATCGATGTGTACGTAATCCAGTGCCGACCAATCTGCGAGCCAATGCGTCAGCGCCTCCAGATCAAGAACCCGATGCGGCGGCAGTAATGACTTCCAGCGTTGATCCGCAATCAACACCAGCGGATGGGCGGCCCCTTGATAATAGCGGCGCTCATGCTTGAACTTCTCGACTTCCTCGCCACCAACCAAACCTCCTTCGAGCAGAGCGTCGAGCAACTCAACCAAACCGAGGCGATGCTCTGGTTTGCCTGTCGTGGCGGTCGCTTGAACAGGAGCCGGCGCAGTACCGGCAGGTTTCGCTTTAACGGAATGGGGGCTCATGGCTCACCTTGCTTGGCAGATTACGCACAATATAGCCGAGTCCCCCAATTCAATTCACGGGAAATTCGGTCAAAAAGCGTTTGATTACAGATTCAAGCTGATTTTCAGCTAGTCGGGTGATCCCGCCAGCAGCCTCGCGCCCGCCACCACCGGGGAACTCGCGGCAGAATGCACTCGCTCCATAGGGGTGTTGTTGTGCCGCACGCACGCTCGCAGTGTAGCTACCACCACCATCGGGGCATAAGATCAGATGCGCCCGCTGCCGATATTGCTGCGACAAATCATTGGCCCAAACCCCGATGACACGACGCGCCCAGGCTTGGTCCGGCAACACATACACCGCTGCACCCGGATTTTGCGTTTGTGGCGTAAGGCCGCTGGCCGCACTCATATCCTCTGCATGTCCGGCACAGAGCTGTTTGAACTGATCAGCTGCGGCGATAAAGGCAAAAGGCTCTGCGTACTCGCGCAAGGCCTGGTATAGATCAACCGGATTGAAATGCAGATCGGCGAGCTCATTGCCGTAGCCGTTGTAATTCAAAAGCTCGCCGAGCTTGCGCAGACTGCCGCCCTGCTCGGTGCTCAATCCATGATTCGCCGCCAAGGCTTGGGCGACCTCTGGCAGGTTGTCGCCAAAGGCTCCGGTAATTGCCCATGCCCATTGTTTCCCAGCCAAAGCCTGATTAAGCAAAAGGCTGGTACAGCATTGTGGCGACTCATCAATGGTCAAACTCAAGGCTGGATGCTCAATCCGAACGCCCGGATAGTGATGGTCGAAATAACGAATCGATGCGCCCGCCGCCAACAGGCGCACGACATCGGCGCGGTTGTTTTCAAAATTGATGTCCAGTACCAGCAGCTCATCGCCCGGCCCAGCCTCGATATTTTTCAACAAGGAATTGTCGCGCTTGACCCCACTCACCAACTGCGCGGATTGCGGATAGACCTGGCGCCACTGCATCAGGGCGCATAAGCCATCGGCATCACCATTGAACACGTCTATTGATTTATTGTTTTTCATTTTAAAAGGCAATTGAAACGAGCTTCTTAAGTTCCCAGTATGCCATGCCGTATACATATGTGACTTGTACGAAAACAGTACAAGCCAATGAAAATCAAGCACTTGTGAAAATCAAAAAATCTTGCAGTTTTTCCTAAAGTTTCCAAATTACCTGCCGCTAATACACCTGTGACAGCGGATATTGTGCCGCTGCCAAATGAAAGCTGAAGTAGCAGTCCTTAGCGATTTAAGCAACGCCCTTCACAGGAGAGCCCATCATGGCACAGACTATTAACACCAACCTTGCGTCGCTGAATGCGCAACGTAATTTGAACATGTCGCAGAGCTCGTTACAGACATCGCTCCAACGTCTGTCCTCGGGTCTGCGTATTAACAGCGCGAAAGACGACGCAGCCGGTCTCGGTATTGCTGATCGTCTGAGCTCACAAATTCGTGGCTTGAACCAAGCTACCCGTAACGCCAACGACGGCGTGTCCCTGGCCCAAACGGCTGAAGGCGCACTCGGCACCATCGGCGACAACCTACAACGTCTGCGCGAACTGGCTGTTCAGTCCGCCAACGCCACCAACACCTCGATCGACCGTACCGCCCTGCAATCTGAAGTGAATCAACTGGTTGCTGAAATCGACCGCGTTGCCAGCTCCACCCAGTTCAACGGCGTGAATCTGCTTGACGGTTCTTTCACTTCCTCGACCTTCCAGGTTGGCGCGAACGTCGGCCAAACCATCTCGGTCTCCATGAACAGCGCCCGTGCCAGCACCATTGGTACCGGCACCTCCTCCGCCGTCACCGGCGTGGGCGACAGCACTGCCATGGCCACCGGCGACGTGATTATCAACGGCGTCACCATCGGCGGTTCATCCGCTGCTGACGACGCATCGTCCTCGACCGGCGCTGCTGCCTCGGCAATCGCCAAGGCTGCTGCCATCAACCGTTACAGCGAC
>DATJIB010000041.1:0-2298 GCA_035493575.1 Rhodocyclaceae bacterium
AGAACCGAACTCGCCGATATAGACTGGATACCCGCTACTCACGCTCCACTGCTTGGCTTTGTCCAGAACGTCGGTGATCGCCTTCTTTTGCACCGTATCGCAGCATGTCACACCTATCGGAAACTGTGGCATCCAGCTCAGGCCCTGATGCGTAAAGGCCATTTGATCGTAAGAGTGAAAGGTCATGATCAGATTGCGATCCTGAGGCGGCATGACGAGCAACGCGATATCACGCACGGCACTCCAGTAGGTGCTCGCGACGATCACGGTGCGGGTCGGATTGCTCTCTCTCACTGCCGCCAGCACCTGCGGCATGAGCAGATTCCAGGCCGCCGAATTCATGCGTCCATGCGGCTCGTTGAGCAACTCGAAGAGGAGCTTCGGTGAGCGATTGCTATAGCGTTGGGCGATCTGCCGCCAGAGATTCACCAGGCGAATATCGAGTACGTCCGGCGAAACCGCGAACTCGTTGTATTGCACGGCATCGCCGAAGAGCTGGCTGTAATGGTGCACATCGATGATGACATACAAGCCCTTGGCCAGCGCCGCATCAATCACTTGATCGACGCGCGCGGCGAAGACAGGGTCCAGCGTGGCGTCAGCCGTCGGCGCGGCATGGTTGCTCCAGCGTATCGGTATGCGAATCGTCTTGAAGACAGATGCCGCCAGATCGATATAGGCGGGCTCAAGGCGGACGCCCCAATCGCCCTCGCGCGGCGCTTCCAGCATATTGCCCATATTCACCCCGCGGCCAAGGTCTTGGGCAATTGAGCAGGTATTTGCAGACACTGATTTGCACTGCGTTACGGGGTCAAAATTGCCAGCCGCATGCAAGGAAGTGGAACTCGACAATGACAGCCACAACCACAAGCAGAACAAAGATAGTTTTTTCATCGCTTCAGGCCCTTCCTTGCCATAAAAATGAGGGCGTATAAGAACCTTATGTCCATATGCCGCCTGCGTCATTAGGCCGTTCATCCTATTGAAAACATCAGCGAAAAATACAAACATGGGTCGCGTGAAAACAGCACATAAAGCCGACGGCGGAATACTGCATATCGCTTAGAGATAAAAAGTGCCGTCTTGAAAAAGCTTGGGGGAAACAAGTAAACCGCACCTGCCTCGACGTGGCACGACAGGCGCCCCTGGCGAGAAATCAATGTGAATGCAAAACAGCACCGCAATCGGCAGTCCCGGCAACGTCCGCGTTTTAACGGCCAAACGAAATGGTCAGGCGCAGCCGTGCTCGATTCCCACTACGAGTGCGTTTCGATCTTTGCGTATTCAGCCGTCTTGAATACTGCGCTTGCCGAACCCGGTCATTGAGTCGCGCATTGGAAGAATAACGATGCTCCAAGTCGGATCCACATTTATCCTGATGATCGCCGCTGTCGCCGCAGCTTTTGCCTGTGTGGTGACGGTCATCGGCGCTGTCCAGCTGACAACAAACCGAAAACACGGCTACTTCCACCTCGTCATCCCGGCCATATTGATTACCACGGGGGTGGCAATGGCGCTGTCCGGCCGCTCCATGGACTTCAACGGCGCGCAGGCGGTAGAAGGCGCCCTTAAAAGCCCGCTGGCGATCTGGGTCCAGCGTCTTTGCACCATCGTGATTCTGACCGTCTCGGCCGAACGCATCATCAGCCACTTCAGCCAGCAACGTTCGCTCCTTGGCGCTGCGCCCATGCTGACGCTGGGATTCATCGCCTTCTGGGTAGGCAGCATCGCTTCGCCCATGTTCTTTTCCGCTCATCCGGCCATTGTGCGCGAAAGTTTCTACACCTTGCCCATCGGCCTGGCTGCACTTCTGCTCACTGCCGATGAAGGCGAAAGTACCTTGCTATCGGCGCGCGACAGTATTTTCATCTTCCAGTTGGTCAGCTATTTGGTGCTGCCCGTCCTGCCTCAGGTCGTGCTCGACACCAATTACACGCAAGGTTTGATTCCGGGCCTGCCCCGTTTTGCAGGTCTGGCTCCCCATGCCGTGATTCTGGCCATGCTGGCCCAGGCAAGTTTGCTCTGCCTCTGGGCCCGGCCGTATGCGAACCGTCATCTGAACACTGCCGCGTGGATTCTTGGGCTTCTGACATTGATTTTGGCGCAGTCAAAGACCGCCTGGATGTCCTTTGCAATCTGCGCACTGGTTATGTATCTCTACCGACACGGTGCCGCACTCAAGCAGAAACTGGCCGACCCCGAACGCCCGCACCTCGGCATCCTGCTTGCAATCGGCATTCTGATAGGAATTACTGCAGTGATGGCCGAAGTACTGTTCGGCAACCCTGACGGTCGGCT
>DATJIB010000042.1:0-5154 GCA_035493575.1 Rhodocyclaceae bacterium
AACGGAATTTTGGGCAGGGGTGCAGCACCACGATAGGCCTCTGCAAAGCGGCCAGGCGCTGCGACAGCATCAGATGCTGCACCGGGCTCAGCTGCGGCGGGATGACCTGGCCCAGCGGCTTGATCCCAAGCGTACGGGCCAGCTCTGCCTGCATCGTGATGGTGTGGGTATCCAGATCATCAAAGCGCACATGCTTATTCAGCAGCCACGCCTTCTGCGCTTCACGCTCGGTCAGAAAGCCTACCCGAAAGCGCCCACCTATCCATGCGGCCAGGCGCGAACGGTCGGTTGGCATGGCGGCCACGGCCAGATCATAACGGCGCCAGAGTTGTGTGATTTCCTTGAGGCGCTGCCCCAATCCCACGCGAGGCGCTTGTGCAATGACCTGGTGGATATCCGGATTGCCGGCCAGGACGCCCTCGGTGCCGCGAAACACCAGCATGTCGATATGCGCGGCTGGCCAAGCTTGCTTCAGCGTATGAACCAGGGCTGTGGTCAGCAGGACATCGCCCAGGCGCTGCGGGCACGTCACCAGAATCCTGCGCGGCTTGGTCGGAATGGTTTTCATGGAAAGGCAAAGGCAAGGAGGGATTGACTATAATGCGCGATCACGCCGCCGGGCAGCTCACTAAGAACATGTATGCCAAAGCTGTATATCGATGAATTTGTCGGAATTTCCAATCGACTTGAAGTACTGCCTTTGGCTTTCGCCATCCGCCAAGCGTATGGACATGAAATTATCCTCGATTGGCACGAGCTTGACTCATTTTCTGTCGCCGATACTCGCCGCGGCAAAGTAAGAATTCTGGCACGCCTCGGCGCAGAGCGGATCCGCAATTGCACCCAGGAAATTTTTGATCGCCTGGCCGGACAGAAAATCATCCTGCGTTCGCTGGATGGCCCGGACGACATTCTCAATAAAATCTACCTTGAAGCCGCACGCAAGATCAAGCTGGCGCCACATCTGGCCGCATCGATTCGTGCCAGCTTCGCCACCCGTCAGGGCCGCCCGGTTGTCGGCGTGCATATCCGCCAGGGCGACTATGAACTGGTCGACGCCGAACGCTATGACATCAGCAAGGAATGGCCGGCGGTGCCAGTATGGTGGTACGAAGAGACCATGGCGCGCATTGCTGCGGCACAACCCGATGTGAGCTTCTTCCTGTCGTGCACCGGGGATCCGGCAGCATTCAAGAATCTTTACGACCGCTTTGATGTATTCACGCTGGACGCCTTGTCGCATTACGACTACAAGGGCGACGACCATCGCTCCACCATCAACCCGGTCGCGGACTTGTTTGCCCTGGCCTGCTGCCCAACGCTATTGGCAACCCCAATTTCAGGCTACTCGCACTGGGCCGCCAATGCACTCGGCGCACCAACCACTTGTATCGTCCCGATCCCGGGCGCTACACGCGCAGACCCCAAGGCCGGCCGCATCGATATGTATGGCGCCCGCATGCCGCGTTGGCGTGCCGCGGGCAGAACCGGCAGTGATACCCAGCCGCTCGAGATCGGCATGCTGGATTTAAACAAGCCAGCCCACCTCGACTGGCTTTGAGCACACACATGCCATCGCTTCCACTCAAGCTGAAAAGTGGCGCGCGTTCCCTTGCAGTCTGGTCCATGGCCGGACTGGGCCTGACGCTGCCGATCGCCCCGGCACCGACCAACATCATGTATCTGTTGATTTTGATTGGCTGGGCCTTGAGTGGTGACTGGGCAGAAAAATGGCGCGTGTTGAAACAGAGCTCCGTCGCCCAAGCGGTTGGTTTTTTGTGCGCGCTGATTCTGCTTGGCACGCTGTATGGCGAAGCCAGTGCCAACGAGAATTTTCACTATGTCACCAAATATTCCTCGCTGATTCTGGTGCCTGTGTTGATCAGCCTACAATTGAACGCACAAGAAAAATGGCGGGCCTTGAGTGGCTTTTGCATTGCCATGTTGATCACTCTGCTGCTGTCCTTCCTGATCTGGCTTAACTGGCTGCCTGCCGGCCTGATCAAGGAGATGGACCCGAGCAATCCAGTCGTTTTCAAGCTGCATATCACGCATGGCTTTTTTATGGCCATCGCAGCATTTTTCCTGTGTTTCTGTGCGCGCAGCTTTTCCGATTGGCGGCGTATGGCCTTGCTGACTCTGGCCTTATTGGCCGTCATCAATGTCTTGCTAATGGTCAAAGGCCGTACCGGGCAAGCGGTGGTTATGGTGCTGCTGGTCTACCTGTTTTATCTGCGCTTCTCATACAAAGGTTTGCTGGCCGGCATCGCCGCCACACTGGTCCTTGCAATTGGTGCTTACGCCATTTCGCCGGCATTCAAGGAGCGTAGTGATATTGCCGTGCATGAAGCGACACACTGGCAAGCGCGCCAGGGCGAAAACAAAGTTAGCTCGATTGGGCAACGCTTTGATTATTACCTTACGAGTTTTTCCATCATCAAAAAGCATCCGCTTTTTGGTGTTGGCACAGGCGGATTCCCGCGTGCCTATGTGCATGAAATCGAGGGCACCGATATGGAACCCTCCAACAATCCGCACAATCAATATCTGCTCATCACCGCGCAGCTCGGTCTCATCGGCCTGCTTGCCCTGCTCGGCGTATACGCTGCTTGCTGGCGCAGTGCCGCCATGTTGCAAGCACCGTTTTCTCAATTGCTGATTGGCGTTGTACTCGCCTATGTTGTCGGCAACCTGTTCAACTCCTTTATGCTCGACTTTTCCGAGCGCCTGTTATTTGTGTGGGCAATCGGTATATTGCTTTCGCATAAAGCGGCAGAACAAACTCCTCAATGACACAGCTCCAGCGCGTACTGTTCTCCGAAAGTTCGCCCAATATCGGTGGGCAAGAGTTGCAGTTGCTGGAACAAGCGAGCGGCTTGCAGAGGCAAGGTGTCGCAGTGCATCTGGTCTGCCGAGCCAATAGCCGTATCGCCAGCGTGGCTCTCGAACGCGGCATTCCAACCACGCACCTGCCTTTTCGCAATAGCCTGCATCCGCCAAGCATTCTGGGCTTGCGCCGCTTGCTGCGTGAATTCAAACCCGATGTGGTGATCTCGCATAGCGGCCATGATGCCAATGCGGTGGCAGTGGCAGCGCGCCTGCTCAAAAAACGGCCACGCTTGGTCCGGGCTCGAACTTATCAACCTGGCGTGCCAAGTGCCTGGACTTATAACACCCTGGTCGACCTGACTTTGGTGCCAAGCGAATATCTGAAAAGTCGTCTGCTGCAAAATCCACGCATCAAGGCCGAACGTATTGCGGTGCTCTACCCAGGCATTCCATTTGCCGACAACGATGCCAAATGCAAACAGCAACTGCCGCCTGAACTGCTCGCGCAACTACAAATCGGCAAACGTCGGCTCCTGGTCCATGCCGCCATGCTGCGTACCGAGAAGGGCCATGCATTGATGCTGGATGTGCTGCCGCGCCTGCTGGAGAAATTTCCTGATCTGCTCTATGTGATCGCCGGTGAGGGTGAGCTGTACGAAACACTGTACCGCCGCGCCAGCAATGAAGGCCTGGGCCAGAATGTACTGTTCGCCGGCATGGTCACACAACTGCCGGCCTTGATGCTGCACGCTGAACTACTGGTCATGCCTTCGCTTTACGAACCGCTGGGCATGTCGCAGATTGAGGCGCTGAGTCACAACATCCCGGTTGTCGCCAGCCGCACCGGTGGCATTCCGGAAACCGTTGAAGATATGCGCAGCGGTTTGTTGGCCGAACCAGGCGATGTAGATGATTGGCTGGCCAAGCTGAGTTGGGCACTGGAACATCCCGAGGCCATGCGTGCCATGGCAGCCCAGGGGAATATTAATGTGAGAGCGCGCTTCTGTATCAGCGAGAATCTGCGCCGCTTGCAGGCTTTTCTGAGCGGCCTGCTAAAGGCTTAGTGCGTCATCGACGTCAGAGCGCCACATCAGCTTCGCGCCATCCGGATTGATCTCCAGACAGCTCACGCTGGCGTAAGCAAACTTCATCTCCAGCCACTCTGCTTGTGCCAAGCCCAGCAATTGGGCCAGCACCAGTTTCATTACACCCGCATGGGTAACCCAGGCGCAATCTTGTACTGGCAAGTCGGCCAGCGCTGACGCCACACGCACCTGCATCATCGCCACACTTTCACCACCATCCCCGGCATAGCCAATTGGATCAGCCGCCCACCCATCCAGTTCAGAGCGCGGCACTTCCGCCCATGGCAACATTTCCCAGGCGCCGAAATCCAGTTCGCTCAGGCGTTCGTCAATGTGCACATCCGTTGCCAAGGCTGCAGCGAATTCACGGCAGCGTTGCAAAGGGCTGCTATGAATCGTCAATGCCGGCGGTAACCGTGAGCGCACCTGCTTGAGTTCTGCATCCCATGGTGCGCGCGGCAGCAGATCGGTTTGTCCGTAGCACAAGCCAGGAGGCACCACCGGCTGCGGATGGCGGATCAGGTAAAGACGCATAGTGCGCCCAGATAAAACGCAACCTCACCGACTTGCTGCAAGGCGCCCAAGGCATCACCGGTATAGCCACCGATACGCCGCACAAAATACCGCGCCGCCAGCCAGGTCGTGATGGCAAGCAGCAACACTCCCATCAAGGCTTGTTGCCATGTCATCAGCACACATGGCACCAAACCAAACGCTAGCGCAACGATCAGTGCCCACCCACTTACACCTTGCACCAAAGGCTTGGCCTTGCTGTCCTCGTCGCGCACATATTCAAGCCCATACATCAGCACTACTGCTGCGGCTCTGGAACCAGCGTGGGCAGCGATCAGCGCAGGCAGTAGATCGTCCAGCTCCATCAGGGCATTCCATTTAAGCAGCAGCAAAAAGCCTATGCCGATGGCGCCGTAGCTACCAATGCGCGAGTCCTTCATGATGCGCAGCACATCTGCCTTGCTCCAGCCGCCGCCAAAGCCATCACAGCTATCGGCAAAGCCGTCTTCGTGGAATGCACCGGTGATCAGAATGGTGGTTGCCATGCCCAGCAGCACTGCGACCGACAGCGGCAAGGCCCAGGCTGCGAGCCAGGTAATCAAGGCCCCGCTCAAGCCTACCAGCGCTCCGACCAGCGGAAAGTAGCGCGCCGCATAATTGAGCTGTTCCTGATCGTGACCTACCCAGGCCGGCACCGGCACGCGAGTGAAGAAACGCAGTGCCGCGA
>DATJIB010000043.1:0-4702 GCA_035493575.1 Rhodocyclaceae bacterium
TGCGAATCTGCAGCCACACCACCGGCAGCCAGCAAACCCCAGCGATGCAGAAAAGGATAACGGCTATCATCAACCACGGTGTCTGCCAACTCCATCCGGCCATGTGCATTAACCAAAATCCGGATAAAGGCTGAAAAATAACTGCCGGCGTGGTGAACCACCAGTCGGCTCTGACGACCAAGCGTGCGACTTCAGCGCGCACGCGCACATCTGGTTGACGGTTGGCAAAGAACATATAGAAGGCGCTGCCAAAGCCCGTGCCCACCATCAAGACGGAGGACAAAATGTGCAGCCATTTCACGGTCAAATAGTCCATCAGATTTTCCTTGTCGAACTGGCATGCAGCATCAGAAGCAGCGCCAGTATGGGCAGATTTTTCACCACCGGCCCGAACGGATGCAACCAGTAGGCAGGCAGCCAGATGCTGATGATGGCGGTATAGCCGGCTACCAAAGCAATTTGAGTCAGCCACAGACAACGCGACGGCCGCAGCAGCGTCAACACACCGAGAATTAGATCAAGTGCGCTGGCACCATACAGCGCTGCCGTGGCCGTGACACCGCTGAGTCCAACTTGCGCCAGCAAAGCCAAGGAAACATCCGGCTGCAGGAGTGAAAGCCCGCTCGCGGCAAACCACATGATAGCGAGGGCGACTCGAAGCAGCGGCTGCGTCCATAGGCTAACCGCCTCACTCAGTACTGCCGATTGCGTGATCGGGGTGATGAAGTTTTCGGGGGCAACCAGATCTCTGCCCAGCAGAACTTGAGCATCCTTGCGTGAAGTGGTATTGCCACCCGCGAGCATGGACAGCGTATCGCGCGACAAGACACGTTGCGGCAACAGCTCGGCGATCCGCGCGGTCAAGCGCATCAATGCCATCGGGATGGGTAAGAACACGGGCTTGCCCAAACCCATGCCGCGCCGGTAAAGGGCGAGTAAATCCTTGTAGCTAATTTTCTGGGGGCCAGCCAGTTCGTAATCTCGTTTAAGCGGAGCAGTGGCTTCTACCAGCGCTTGGATACAGCGACATAAGTCGTCGATGTGAATGGGCTGCAGCGCCTGGCTGCCATTGCCAGGCAGGCTGATAAGCGGCAGGCTGGCGAGCAGGCGCAAGACACGGCTGCTCCCGCCATCCAGGCCGTAAATCAGACCGGGACGGACAATCGCCCAATCAAGATCAAGTGTCGCCAGATGCGCATCAGCCGCCAGTTTGCTGCGGAAATACTGGGTCGTTCCGCTTTGGACGCCCAGCGCTGAAATCTGGATGACCCTGATGCCCCCTTTGGCAGCGCAGGCGTCGAATAGCGCTTTCGGGGCATCAGTGTGTATCGCTGCGAATGGCTGTGCCGATGTTTCAATCAGAATGCCAATCGCATTGATGACGACATCGACATCTTCCAGTCGCGGCAGCCATGCATCGACACTGAGGTCGCGGCAATAATCAATGGCGATGTCGCCAGTCGTACGCGGGCTGCGCACCGCACGTACGACTTGATGACCGGCAGCGTGAAGGTGGGCACTGAAATGACGGCCGAGAAAACCGTCAGCGCCGCAGATCAGGATTTTCATGACAGGTTGATTGTTTTAAGCGTGGTGTCTTGAGGGACGGTGTTCCAGATCGCATGTGCAATGAAAGCCACTGCCGCAAAGCTGCCTAACAGCGACATGGTGATCAGGCCGCGAATGGATTCTGTGCCAAACATCAAGGCCAGCAACAGCGAGCCAAGTGCAGCCAGGAGCGCCGCACTGCGCACCCAGAATTCCGCACGCATCGGATGACCGCACAAGTCGGTGATGATGGCGATCAATGCCGGACGCAAGTAAAGAATTGGTACTTGGCTGATCAGCAAAGGCACCGCGATCAAAAGGAGGAGGGTGGCAAGGTCGAAAGTTTGTAGTGACATGATGTTTCTCCTGTGAAGTGATGAATCAAAGTTTGCAGCTGTTGTTGTGACATGCGCCGTGCGTAAAAAAGCGGCGCGACATCCAGGCGGGTAGGCGATAACGGTTGTTGGCAACAATGACGTACAAGCGATCAAACAATGGCGCCAATCCTGGCAAGCCGGTTGCGTGCAGCACCCAGCCCAGGTCGGCGGCAACGTACACTTTGCGCAGCAGGGCCATGCCGGATAGCAAAGTGCCATCGCCGGTGCGGCCGTAGATGCGGTTCATCAATTCGTCCAGCGGCACGCCGGTGTCGTTGTTGAAGTCGGGCGCGCTGGCATCGACCAGATGAATCTTGTCGGGGCCGCCACGTGCCGCCAGGTAATGCATTTCGTCTCGACACAGATTGCAGGAGCGGTCGTAATAGACGGTCAGCGGATATTGCAGTGCTTCCATTTTCCATCTCCTTTGTGACTGTAATTTCTGTACAAACAGAAATTTATAGTTAAAAAAATGGACGATTCCGGGCTGAGCAGTGCTCAGGCTTTATCGTCCTTCTTGCCGCGAATAAACTGCTGAATCTTCGAGCCTGTCTTCAGAATCTTCATCAGGGTGTCCGATTCAAGACGGATCATTTCATCGGTCCAGCCGGTCAGCGTTTCCATGAAGGCCAGGGTTTCCTTGATGCGGTGCTGGGCGGTGTGTTCTTCCTGATTGAAGTCTTCACTTTGCACGCACTGGCGCAGCGCTTCGACAGTGGGGTCAAGTTCGCGCCGCTTGCGCTCCAGCACTATGGTGCGGAACAGTTCCCAGACGTCGCCCGAGGTTTCAAAGTGGTCGCGGCGGTCGCCCATGACATGAACAATCTTGACCAGCTTCCAGCTCTGCAACTCCTTGAGACTATTGCTGACATTGGAGCGGGCAACGCCCAGTGTATCGGCAATTTCCTCAGCGTTAACCGGGCGGCCGGCCAGGAAAAGCAGGGCGTGGATTTGCGACATGGTGCGATTGACGCCCCAGCGGGTGCCCATCTCTCCCCAGTGCAGAATGAAGCGTTGGCTGATCGGTGTGAGTTCCATAGCTTCAATTTAGTGGCTTCTTTTATTTCTGTCAAGACAGAAATAAAAGAATTTCTTTCGGGTTTAGGTAAGATGCCGGCCTCGGGTGCTTGGCGGGCTTGAAATCCGGAATAACCACCCCATCTGTACGGACAAAGCAACTTTGTCCCAACCTCTTGAAATATAACGGAGCAAACATGACTGTCGCAGAACAGAATAAAGAAACCCTGGGCTTCCAGGCCGAAGTGAAGCAGCTGCTTCACCTGATGATCCACTCTCTCTATTCCAACCGCGAAATCTTCCTGCGCGAACTCATTTCAAATGCATCGGATGCCGCCGACAAGCTGCGCTTCGAAGGCCTGCACAACAGCGCCCTGTTTGAAGATGACAGCGATCTGAAAATCCGCGTTAGCTTCGACAAGGAAGCGCGCACCATCACCATCGCCGATAACGGCATCGGTATGAATCGCGATGACGCCATCAACCATCTCGGCACCATCGCCAAGTCCGGCACGCGTGAATTTTTTGGCAAGCTCACCGGCGACCAGCAAAAAGACGCACACCTGATCGGCCAGTTCGGCGTAGGTTTCTACTCAGCCTTTATCGTCGCCGACAAGGTCACCGTGTATTCACGCAAAGGCGGCGAGCAGCCTAACCAGGGCATACGCTGGGAATGCGATATGGGCGCCGAAGGCACCGGTGAGTTCAGCATTGAAGTGGTCGAGAAAGCCAAGCGCGGCACCGAGATCACTCTGCATTTGCGCGCCGATCAGGACGATCTGCTGTCGTCGTGGAAGCTGAAGTCCATCATCCGCAAGTATTCCGACCACATCGTGCAACCGATCGTGATGCAGAAGGAAGAATGGAATCAGGAGAAGGGCGAGCAAGTTGTTCTGGATGAAGAAGAAACCGTCAATCAGGCCAACGCCCTGTGGACGCGCAGCAAGAATGACATCACCGAGGATCAGTACAAGGAGTTCTACAAGCACGTCAGTCATGATTTTGAAGATCCGCTGACCTGGGCTCATGCGCGCGTGGAAGGCAAGCAGGAATACACCCAGCTGCTATATGTGCCATCTCGTGCCCCGTTTGATCTGTGGGAGCGCGATGCCAAGCATGGCGTGAAACTGTATGTGCGCCGTGTCTTCATCATGGACGATGCCGAACGTTTGCTGCCGCATTACTTGCGCTTCGTGCGCGGTGTGGTCGATTCCAACAATCTGCCGCTGAATGTCTCACGTGAAATCCTGCAAGAGAGCAAGGACATTGATGCCATTCGCGCCGGCTGTTCCAAGCGCGTGCTGGGTCTGCTTGAAGAGCTGGCCAATAGCGAAGAAGAGGTGGATGGCAAGAACGAGGGCAAAGAGAAGTATGCCAAGTTCTGGGGTGAGTTCGGCCGTGTGCTGAAAGAAGGCATCGGTGAGGATCATGCCAACAAGGATCGTATCGCCGGCTTGCTGCGCTTTGCTTCAACCAAGGCCGATACGCCAGAAGAAACCGTGTCGCTGGCTGACTACATTGCACGCATGAAAGAAGGCCAGGAAAAGATTTACTACGTCACCGCCGAAACCTTCAATGCCGCCAAGAACAGCCCGCACCTTGAAGTGTTCCGCAAGAAGGGCATCGAAGTATTGCTGCTGTCCGAACGCGTGGACGAATGGCTGATCGGCCACCTGACCGAGTTCGACGGCAAACAACTGCAATCCGTCGCCAAGGGCGATCTGGATCTGGGCAAGCTCGAAGACGAAGCCGAAAAGCAG
>DATJIB010000044.1:0-10608 GCA_035493575.1 Rhodocyclaceae bacterium
GGCCGTTGTAGCGCATGATTTCGCGCGCCTCCTCCTGGCGTTGCTCAAGTTTGCCCTTGAAGGCAACAGTCTCGCCACGCAAGAAATTCAAAGTAGCGCGGTATAGATCTTCAAGCAGTTTGCCTTTCCAGCCGTTCCAGACCTTGGGGCTGGTACCGCGAATGTCGCTGACGGTCAGCAGATAGAGCGCCGTAAGCTGGCGTTCATTCTTGACGACGCTTGCAAAGTTTTGAATCACTTCCGGATCGGCCAGATCCTGTTTCTGTGCAACGGTCGACATGGTCAAATGCTGTGAAACCAGGTTCACGATCATGTCGGTGTCGGCCTTGCCAATCCCGTGATTGCGGCAGAAGGAGCGCGCATCGGCCATGCCCAGTTGCGAATGATCGCCACCGCGGCCCTTGGCGATATCGTGGAACAGCGCGGCGATATACAGCAGCCAGTAGTTCTCGAAACTCAGGGCCAGCCGCGTGCAGAAGGGATACTCATGGGCGCATTCTGGCAAGACGAAATTGCGCAGATTGCGCACGACCTGCATGATGTGCTGATCCACGGTGTAGACGTGGAAGAGGTCATGCTGCATCTGGCCGACGATATTGCCGAATGCTGGCAGATATTGGCCCAGAATGCCGAATTGATTCATCCGCTGAAGCGTGATCACAGGGCGCGGATTTTTGAAAATGTCGATAAAGGTGGCGCGATTAGCGGGATCGCGACGGAACTTGGCGTCAATGCGTTTGCGATTGCGCCACAGGGCACGCAGGGTGCGAGCGCTGATGCCTTTGATTTCCGGGTAGTCCTGCATATACCGGAAGATGGTCAGCAGGGCGCGCGGTTCGCGTTCGAACAGGGTCAGATCCGGCACGTCGATGAGCTCACGCGTGATCTGGAAATTTTCATCGATCAGGCGCGGCACCCCCGTGCGATCCGGAAATAAACGCACGCCCAGATTCTGCAATACCACCAGGTTCAGCTGCATCACCAGCTTGGCGTTCTGGTAGTAGAGTTGCATGATCATTTCGGAGGCGCGCTTGGAGCTGGTGCGCTCCAGGCCGAACGCTTCGGCCAGGCCTTCTTGATAATCGAACATCAATTTTTCTTCGCGTCGCTTGGCCAGATAGTGCATGCGAATGCGAATGTTGCGTAACAAGTTTTCAGCGCGGGTGAGCAGACGAACTTCTTCCGCATCAATCAAACCGTTCTTGGCAAATTCCTGCCACGACTGGCCGAGGCCAGCAGCGCGTCCGGCCCACAGGATCACATGCAGGTCGCGCAGGCCACCGGGGTTTTCCTTGCAGTTTGGTTCTAGGCTGTATGGCGTGTCATTGAAGCGCGCATAGCGTTCGGCTTGCTCCAGTTGCTTGGCCTTGAAGAAGGCAGCAGGATCAAGTGCAGCTTTGTATTGATCGACAAAGCAATTAAACAACTTGCGATTGCCGGCCAGATAGCGGCCTTCAAGCAGTGTGGTTTGTACCGTGATGTCGCTGGCTGCTTCTTGCAGGCACTCTTCCAAAGTGCGCACGCTATGACCAATATCGAGACCAATGTCCCAGAACTGCCCGATGAGTTGTTCGACAGCAGGTTCGCTGCTGGCATCAACACCGCTGGGAACCAGGATCAGGATGTCGACATCGGAAGCCGGATAGAGCTCGCCGCGGCCATAGCCACCGACGGCCACCAAAACGTAATTGCGCGGTAAGCCTTGTGCCTGCCACAGGCTGCGTAAAACACGGTCCACCAACTTTGCACGGCCATGCAACATGGCGCGCGCGTTGCCGCTGGCTTCGTAATTGCTACGTAACTCTTTTTGTTGTGCCTGCAACTCGGTACGCAGGTCGCGCACCAGATCTCGTGGAGCTTGGGCCGCGGTGTCGCTGGTGGCCTGAGTCATGGTGGCGTTTCCTGTGTTACGGCTGAGAAGTGGGCTTTACTGAAAAACCGGGCGCGGTGGAGAGCCGGCTGATAGCGTCAGTACTTCAACGCCTGTGTCGGTAACCACCACGGTGTGTTCCCATTGCGCCGAAAGGCTGCGGTCCTTGGTCACAATGGTCCAGCCGTCCGACAGTTCGGAAATTGCAGCTTTACCGGCATTCACCATGGGTTCGATGGTGAAGATCATGCCTGGCTCCAGCACCATGCCGGTACCGGCTTTGCCGTAATGCACGACTTGCGGTTCTTCATGGAAGGTCTGGCCAATGCCATGGCCGCAGAATTCGCGCACGATGGAAAAGCCAGCATCTTCTGCATGTTTTTGAATCACGGCGCCGATATCGCCCAGGCGGGCGCCAGGCTTGACCTTGTCGATGCCCAGCCACATGCATTCATAAGTGACCTTGGCCAAGCGCTTGGCCAGAATGCTGGCTTCACCACCAACAATGAACATGCGGCTGGTATCGCCGTGCCAGCCGTCTTTGATCACGGTGATATCGAGGTTGACGACATCGCCTTTCTTCAGCGGGCGTTCATTCGGGATGCCATGGCATACCACGTGATTAACCGAGGCACAAATTGCCTTTGGATAAGGGGTGTAGCCTGGCGGGCAGTAATTGAGTGGGGCAGGGATGGTGCCTTGCACATTCACCATATATTCGTGGCAAAGGCGATCCAGCTCTTCGGTGGCAACCCCGGGCTTGATAAATGGTTCAATATAATCAAGGACTTCGCTTGCCAACCGACACGCAACGCGCATCTTCTCAATATCTTGGGGGGACTTAATGACGACGCTCATTGCGAGTTTTTCTCAGAAATGCAATATAAGGCGGCTATTTTACCCCGGTCTGGCAGTGCTTTGAAACTGTCTGACAAAGGGAAACTCCGGCGCATATTGATAGAAGCTGGCAGTTCAGGCTATAATTGCGGGATTGCTCGGGATGGTCCTGAGCAAAATTCACACGCTCGGCACCGATAGGGTGGCCTGCAAGTTTGCGTAAGCAAATGTGCAGGGCAACACGGCTGAGCGGCGGATACAACCCTGTTCGGAGTTTTAAATATGTCAGCAACAATGCGCCAAATGCTGGAGGCGGGTGTCCATTTCGGTCACCAAACCCGTTTCTGGAACCCAAAGATGGCCCCGTATATCTTCGGTCATCGCAACAAGATTCACATCGTCAACCTGGAAAAGACCCTGGCCAAGTACAACGAAGCGATTGCTTTCGCTCGTAAGCTGGCTGCCAAGAAGGGCACCATCCTGTTCGTTAGCACCAAGCGTCAAGCTCGCGAGATCATCGCTGAAGAAGCTCAACGCGCTGGTGTTCCATTCGTTGATGAGCGTTGGTTGGGCGGCATGCTCACCAACTTCAAGACCGTGAAGACCTCGATCAAGCGTCTGAAGGACATCGAACAAATGCAAGCCGATGGTTCGGTTGAGCGTCTGTCCAAGAAAGAAGCGCTGACCCTGTCGCGCGAAATGATCAAGCTGCAAAAGTCGATCGGTGGTATCAAGGATATGCCAGGCCTGCCTGACGCTATCTTCGTTATCGACGTTGGCTACCACAAGATTGCTATCACTGAAGCCGGCAAGCTGGGTATCCCAGTTATCGGCGTGGTCGATACCAACCACTCCCCAGAAGGCGTGGACTATGTCATTCCAGGCAACGACGACTCCAGCCGTGCGATCCGTTTGTACGCACGCGGTATCGCTGATGCGATTCTGGAAGGCCGCAACAGCTCGACCAACGACCTCGTTCAGCAAATCGCTGGTGAAGACGAATTCGTTGAAGTTGAGGATGCCGCAGCCGAGTAAGTATTACTGCACGGGCGCAAGCCCGCTTGTAGGAAGGACAGATGCCGGGAGCGGCAGTGCCAATAGGTGCTGTTGTATCCCGGCAGTTCTTTAGCTGATTCTTTGTTTTACTGATTTTTAATGGAGTAACAAAATGGCGGAAATTACCGCAGGCATGGTTAAGGAACTGCGCGAGAAGACCGACGCGCCGATGATGGAATGCAAGAAGGCGCTGACCGAAGCAGCTGGCGATCTGGACAAAGCTGAAGAAATTCTGCGCGTCAAGCTGGGTAACAAGGCCAGCAAGGCTGCCGCTCGTGTGGCTGCTGAAGGTGTTGTCGCGATCCATATCAGCGCTGATGGCAAGCTCGGCAGCATTCTCGAAATCAACTCGGAAACCGACTTCGTTGCCAAGAACGACGATTTCCTCAATCTGGCTGCTGCTAGCGCCGAGTTGATCAGCACCAAGAACCCTGCCGATGTGGCTGCTCTGTCGGCACTGCCGCTGGGCGAGGGCACCGTTGAGTCGACCCGTTCCGCACTGGTTGGCAAGATCGGTGAAAACATGACCCTGCGCCGCTTCACCCGTATCGAAGCCAAGGGCAAGCTGCAGTCATACATCCACGGTGGCGCCAAGGTTGGCGTACTGATCGACCTGGTTGGCGGTGACGAGCAACTGGCGCGTGATCTGGCCATGCATATCGCTGCTTCCAAGCCAAAGTCGCTGGACGCGTCAGGCGTAGCGCCTGAACTGCTGGATACCGAACGTCGCATCGCCATCGAAAAAGCACGTGAATCTGGCAAGCCAGAAGCCATGCTCGAAAAGATCGCTGAAGGCACCGTCCAGAAGTATCTGAAGGACGTGACCCTGCTCGGTCAAGTCTTCGTCAAGGCTGAAGATGGCAAGCAAACCATTGAACAACTGCTAAAGGCCAAGGGCGCCAGCATTGGCAGCTTTGCGCTGTACGTGGTTGGTGAAGGCATCGAAAAGAAGGTTGTCGACTTCGCGACCGAAGTGGCTGAGCAACAAGCATTGGCTGCCGCTGCACGGTCATAAGTTGTGACAAACAAGGGGGCGCAAGCCCTCTTGTTTGAGTAGTACCCTGTAATACCTATTGATCAATCACGACTGAGGTTTTGCCTATGCCTGCTGCCTATAAACGCATTCTGCTCAAGCTCTCTGGTGAAGCCCTGATGGGTGATGATGCATACGGCATCAATCGCGAAACTATCGCTCGTATCGTTGATGAAGTGGCTTCGGTAGTCGCTCTAGGCGTGGAAGTGGGTGTGGTGATTGGTGGCGGTAATATCTTCCGCGGCATGGCCGGTGCCTCCGCGGGTATGGAGCGTGCGACTGCCGATTACATGGGCATGCTCGCCACCGTCATGAACGGAATGGCATTGCAAGATGCCATGCGCTGCGCCGGGCTGGAAAGCCGCGTGCAATCTGCCCTCAATATCGAACAAGTCATCGAACCCTATATTCGCGGTAAAGCCATGCGCTATCTCGAAGAAGGCAAGGTAGTTGTATTTGCTGGCGGTACCGGCAATCCATTCTTTACCACCGATACCGCTGCGGCATTACGCGGTGCTGAAATCGGCGCGCAAATCGTGCTCAAGGCAACCAAGGTTGATGGTGTTTATACCGCCGACCCGATGAAAGACAAGAGCGCCACCCGCTACGACAAAATCAGCTTCGACGAAGCGATTGGTCGCGACCTCAAGGTCATGGATGCAACCGCGCTGGCGCTGTGTCGTGACCAGAAGCTACCTATCAATGTGTTCTCCATCTTCAAGGCCGGCGCTCTCAAGCGCGTCGTCATGGGCGAAGATGAAGGCACCATGGTTTATTGCTAAGAGAAAAACTATAGAACAAAAGGGTATCTGCCCTGATCTATTCCCCGTTAATGGGAATGCGATAATTCAAGACATTATTTAGTCCGCGCATCCATAGAAAGATTCTGATGATTGCCGATCTCAAGAAAAATACCGAACAAAAGATGTTGAAGTCGATCGAGGTTCTGAAAGCCGACCTCGGCAAAATTCGCACTGGTCGTGCTCACACCGGTCTGCTTGATCATGTTCAAGTGGATTACTACGGTTCGCCCGTGCCGATCTCGCAAGTTGCGAATATCACCTTGGTTGATGCGCGTACCATCGGTGTACAGCCATGGGAAAAGCCTATGGTGGGCAAGGTTGAAAAGGCCATCCGTGATGCGGATCTGGGTTTGAACCCAGCCACGCAAGGTGATCTGATTCGTGTACCGATGCCAGTGCTTACCGAAGAGCGTCGTCGCGACCTGATCAAAGTGGTCAAGTCCGAAGGTGAGACCGCCAAGGTAGCCGTGCGTAATCTGCGCCGCGACGCCAACAATGCGCTGAAGGATGCATTGAAGAAGAAAGAGATTCCTGAGGATGATGAACGTCGCGCCCAGGACGATATTCAGAAGCTGACCGATAAGTCCGTGGCTGAGATCGACAAGATGCTGGCCGACAAGGAAAAGGAGTTGATGGCGGTTTAACCGTCGTCAGCAACGGCCAACTCTCATGGGCTTGTTCAGCAGTTCCACCAAGGAAATTCCGACTGCGGCAAGCATGCCGCAGCATGTTGCTGTCATCATGGATGGCAACGGACGCTGGGCGAAAAAGCGATTCATGCCACGGGTGGCGGGTCATGTGCGCGGCGTTGAGGCGGTGCGTACCGCCGTTGCCGCCTGCATTGAACGCAAGATTCCCTATCTGACCCTTTTTGCCTTCAGTTCCGAGAACTGGCGCCGACCGGCGGAGGAAGTCAGCTTCCTGATGAAACTGTTCGTCAAGGCTCTGCGTGATGAAGCCGAGCGCCTCAATAACGCGGGTGTGTGTTTGCGTGTAGTCGGTGATCTATCCCCTTTTGATTCCGAGTTGCGCGCGGCGATTAACGCAGCAGAAACCCTGACGGCCAAGAACTCAACCCTGACACTCACGGTTGCGGCAAATTACGGTGGGCGCTGGGATATCGTCCAGGCCATGAATAAGCTGATCGCTGCAGAGCCAGAGAAGGCCGGTAACTACAGCGAGTCAGATCTGGCTGCCTATTCAGTCATGGCGCATGCACCGGAGCCGGACCTGTTCATCCGAACTGGTGGTGAGCAGCGCATCAGTAATTTCCTGCTGTGGCAACTGGCCTATGCCGAGTTGTATTTCACGGATCTGTTGTGGCCGGAGTTCGATGCTGCGGCATTGGATACCGCAATCGAATCGTTCCGCAAACGTGAGCGCCGTTACGGCCGCACCAGCGAACAATTACAGCCCGCTAGCAGCGTCGCTGAAGCCAAGGTATTGCCACAAGATGCTTAAAACGCGGGTCATTACCGCGTTGTTCCTGCTCGCTGGATTTGTCAGCGTTCTGTTTGTGCTGCCGGACTGGGCCGCCTCCTTTGTATTCGCTTTAGTCGCGACTCTGGCGGCTTGGGAGTGGGGCGGTTTGATGCAGAAGGAATGGCGCAAACGCGTACTCTACGCCTGGATTACTCTGGCTGTGACTGAGTATCTGAGCCTCAGCGGTTTGCTTAACGAGCTGCTTCCCATTATGTGTTTGGCGGCAGTGCTGTTCTGGCTGACAGTTGTGCCGCTATGGTTCAAACGGCGCTGGCCCCTGCCTAAAGGCGCGCTTGGCTACCTGATCGGTTGGCTGGTGATTTTGCCAACCTGGCTGGCCTTGGTGAGCTTGTACCGCCGTGATTCTCTGCTGCTTTTGGCCGCCATGGCCCTGGTCTGGATTGCCGATATTGCCGCCTATTTTGTGGGCCGTACTTTGGGCAAACACAAATTGGCTCCAACCATCAGCCCAGGCAAGACGCGCGAGGGTGCGGTCGGTGCCCTGGTTGCAGTGATGATTTATGGTTTTGTACTGGCAGTACGGCAGTGGCCAGATGCCAGTGTATTGCGCCTCAGCGGTCTGGCTCTGGTGCTATTGGTCTTGACGGCCTTAAGCATCATCGGTGACCTGTATGAGTCCCTGCTGAAGCGCCAGGCCGGCATCAAGGACAGCAGCAATCTATTGCCAGGTCATGGCGGCATTCTTGATCGCATTGACAGTCAGACTTCAACCTTGCCGCTAGTGGCTTTGTATTTCTATTGGATCGCAACATGACACAGCGTAGTGTGACCGTTCTGGGCGCAACCGGCTCAATCGGTGTCAGTACCCTGGACGTGATTGCACGCCATCCTGAGCGTTACCGTGTTATTGCCCTGAGTGGGCATAGCCGCCTGGATTTGCTGGCAGCGCAGTGCGCCGCCCATCGGCCTTTGTTTGCTGTTGTTGGCACGGCCGATTCCGCCAAGAGTCTGCAAAGCAAGTTGGCTGTTTTGGGCGTGACTGGAGTTGAGGTACTGCACGGGCCGGAAGCATTGGCTCAGATCTCCGCATTGCCCGAAGTGGATACGGTCATGGCCGCTATCGTCGGCGCGGCTGGCTTGCAGCCCACTTTGGCGGCCGTACGGGCCGGTAAGCGGGTGCTGCTGGCGAATAAAGAAGCGCTGGTCATGGCAGGTGAGCTATTCATGCGCGAGGTGCAGCAGAGCGGCGCTGTCTTGCTGCCGGTCGATAGTGAACACAATGCCATTTATCAATCCCTGCCTTCCGGGTATGCGGGCAATCTGGCCGCGGTTGGGGTCGCCAAATTATTGCTGACAGCCTCCGGCGGCCCTTTCCGCACTGTTCCCTTAGAAGCGTTGGAGTTTGTAACGCCGGAGCAGGCTTGCGCCCATCCAAACTGGGTCATGGGTCGCAAAATCTCTGTTGATTCAGCCACCATGATGAACAAGGGCTTGGAAGTCATCGAGGCGCGCTGGTTGTTCAATGCACCGGCTGAGCAAATCGAAGTTGTGATTCACCCACAGAGCGTGATCCATTCCCTGGTTCAATATCTGGATGGGTCGGTGCTGGCGCAACTGGGCAACCCTGATATGCGCACGCCAATTGCCCACGCACTGGCTTATCCTGAGCGAATTGCTGCTGGCGTCGCGCCGCTGGATTTGTTCGCTATTGGCCGTCTGGATTTCTGTGCCCCGGATCTGGAGCGCTTCCCTTGCCTAGGCTTGGCCTATCAGGCCTTGCGTAGCGCTGGTAATGCGCCGGCCATTCTCAATGCGGCCAATGAGGTGGCGGTAGCGGTTTTTCTTGAGGGCAAGCTTGCGTATCGGCGCATTGCCGACGTGATTGCTGCCACACTGGATAGTGTCGATGCATCAACTGCAGTCGATCTTCAGGGGGTGATGATGGCCGATGCATTGGCTCGTGACACCGCCAGTACCATTGCACAGCGCTGGGGCAATTAATGCTGAACGCGCCATTTACCTATTTATTTGCTTTTGTGATTGCCCTCGGCCTGCTGGTCGTCGTGCATGAGTTTGGCCATTTTTCCGTGGCACGCCTATGTGGCGTCAAGGTGCTGCGCTTTGCAGTCGGTTTTGGCCGAGTGGTGTGGAGTCGGCGCTTTGGCGCAGATGCGACCGAATTTGCCCTGTGCGCAATCCCCTTGGGCGGCTACGTCAAGATGGTGGATGAGCGAGAAGGGGAGGTTGCAGCTGCTGACCTGAGCCGGGCCTTCAATCGCCAAACATTGCTTAAGCGCGCCTTGATAGTCCTGGCTGGCCCGGTGGCCAATCTGCTATTGGCGATAGCCCTGTATTGGGGCTTGTTCATGCATGGTGTTGAGGAGCTACGGCCGATTCTGGCGGCACCTCCAGCTGCCAGCGCGGCGGCCCGCGCCGGCGTCAGCGCCGGTGATACCGTCGCTAGCGTCAATGGCCGTGTCATCTCAGGTTGGGAAGAGTTGCGCTGGGAAATTCTTCAGGACATTGCGGATGCGCATCCTACGCAATTACTGGTGCTCCATGCCGATGGCGGGCAAGGCACGCTGACACTGGCAACTAATGAAGTAGGTGTCGGGGCCATAGAGCAAGATCCGTTGCAGATCTTGGGTCTGAGTATCGAACCGCCGCATCTGCCGGCCATTATCGGCAAGGTTCATCCCGACACACCCGCATCTAGAGCCGGCTTGCAGGCAGGAGACAATATCAAACGGATCAGCGGCCAGCCGGTTAAGTATTTTCACGAGGTCTCCCTGGCTACACGTAAGTCTGCCAATACTGCTTTGCAATTGACCATTCAGCGTGGTAACGAAGAATTGTTGGTAACGGTTACGCCGGCCTTGGTGGATGATCATGGCAAGACGGTGGCGAGAATGGGCTTTGAAGCTAAAGACGAGCCAAGCATACGCGACGCCATGTTTGCAACGGTCAGCTATGCGCCACTGGTTGCTATCAATAAAGCAGTACGCCAAACCTGGGAAACATCGACTTTTACCCTGCGCATGATAGGTCGGATGATAATTGGCGAGTTATCGCTAAAGAGCCTTTCCGGCCCGGTCACGATTGCCGAGTATGCAGGGCAGTCTGCGCAGCTTGGTCTGGCGTACTACATCAAGTTCTTAGCCTTGATCAGCATCAGTATTGGCGTCCTTAACCTGTTACCAATTCCGGTACTTGATGGGGGGCATTTGATGTATTATCTTGCCGAGTTTATCTACGGAAAGCCCCTGCCTGAAAGTGTTTTCGCCATCGGGCAACGTATTGGTCTGGCTTTGCTGCTCATGATGATGAGCGTAGCCCTGTTTAACGATCTGAATCGACAGTTTTTCGGCTGAATCAATGAAAAAATCCCTGATCGGCAGCTTGGTTTCTGTTGCGTTGGCTGCCATGGTGCACACAAGTGCCCACGCTTTTGAACCGTTTGTCGTCAAAGACATTCGCGTCGAAGGTATCCAACGTACCGAAGCCGGAACAGTATTCGGTTATCTTCCCGTCAAGGTTGGTGAGACCATGACCGATGACAAGGCTGC